>URWD01000021.1 GCA_900551525.1 uncultured Mycoplasmatota bacterium | reverse complement strand
AGGATTATTTACTAACTTAGAGGACTTTTTAATAGATTTTGATTTACTTGATGAATATGTTCCTTATGAAGATTTAGTTAATAATTTCTATGAATAAAATACTGGAAATAAAAAATTTAAGTAAAAATTATCAAACTATTAAAGGAGAAATAAAAGCTATAGATGACATTTCTTTTGCTTTAGAAAATGAAGAAGTTTTGTGTATTGTTGGTTCAAGTGGTTGTGGTAAATCTACACTTTTAAATATTTTGGCGGGTTTAGATACTAAAACTAGTGGTGAAATAAAAATTAAAGATGGTGCTAAACTTGGCTATATGCTTCAGGAAGATGCTTTGTTTCCTTGGCTTAATATTTTAGATAATGCTTGTTTAGGACTTGATATTGAAAAGAAAAAAACTAAAGATAATATTGAATTTGTAAAAGGATTACTTATTAAATATGGTCTTGGTGATTTTTTAGAAAAATATCCACATGAGTTATCCGGCGGTATGCGTCAGAGAGTGGCACTTATTAGAACTCTTGCTTTAAAACCAGATATTTTAATGCTTGATGAACCATTTTCGGCCTTAGACTATGTTTCAAGACTATCTGTTAGTGATGATGTTTTAAAAATTATTAAACTAGAAAAAAAATCTGTTATTATGATTACTCATGACTTAGCAGAAGCTATAAGTGTTGCAGATAGAGTCATTGTTTTATCTAAAAGACCGGCGAGAATTAAAAGTGTTTATGAAATAAATTTAACTAATAAATCTACACCAATTGAAAATAGAAAAGCAAAAGAATTTAGTTACTATTATGACTTACTTTGGAAGGATTTAGATAAAAATGTCTAATGAACAAAAGAAATTTTTAAAAAGTATTAAAAGAAGAAAATTAATTGTGGTTATATCACAAATATTAATTATTGTAGCTTTCTTTGGAATTTGGGAATACTTAGCAAATAAAAATATTATAAATAGTTTTGTCTTTTCAAAACCTAGTAAAATTATAAATACAATTATTAATCTGGCAGTGCAAAATAATTTGTTCAATCATATCTTTGTTACGTTGGAAGAAGTTTTAATTGCATTTGTACTTGGTACTTTACTAGGGTTTATAATTGCTGTTATTCTTTATGAAGTTCCACTACTTTCTAGCATTCTTGACCCGTTTTTAACTATGATTAATTCACTTCCTAAAGTTGCACTTGGACCACTCATTATAATAATTGCTGGTGCTAATATGAAAAGTGTTATTGTTATGGCCCTGCTTATTAATTTAATTATTAGTATTATTACAATATATAATGGATTTATGAATACTGATAAAGTAAAACTTAAATTAATTAAGTCATTTGGTGCAACTAGAAGACAAATACTTTTTAAACTTGTGGTGCCTTGTTCGTATAATACGATTATTTCTAGTATGAAATTGTGCATATCCATGAGCCTTATAGGTGTAATCATGGGAGAATTTCTTGTAAGTCGTGCTGGTATTGGTTATCTAATCATTTATGGAACACAAGTATTTAATTTAAGTCTTGTTATGGCTGGTATCTTAATTCTTTTAATTATTTCTTTCTTGCTATATAAAATTATTACTTTAATTGAAAAAAATCTTATTAAAGAATTCTAGTGATAGAGTTCTTTAATATTTTTAAAGTTTGTGTAAAGAAAAATAATTTATATTAATACTTACTTGTTTTGATTATATTATTTTGCTATAATCGATGAGCACCCATAAAAAAGGAGGATACATACATGGAGGTTTTATCTTTAATTTTCTTTGTTTTAGTTGGAGTTTTATCTATAATTATGATTTTTTTACTTAGTGAAAATAGTAGTAAAGAACATACAAAATATCATGGTGAAGATATATACTTTGATACTAATTTAGAAAAGCATAGAAAAATAATTAAATTACAAAAAAAGATGATATTAAAGAAAAAAGTTAATTTATATTTAAAAAAGAAATTTAGAAAGTGGGAAAATGTTAATGATTAAAATAGTTGTTATTATGATTATAATTATAAGTTTAGTAATAATATATTCTATTTGTAAAAATGAAAATAATGATGTTAATTATGATAAATGGTGTAATATGTTAAATGATGAAACTAAAAATAACATTGATATTATTAAAGAAAATGAGAAAAAAATTAAAAAATTAAATAAACAATTAAAAAATATTAAAAATAAGTAATCTGTGATAAAATATATTTGAAGTGATTTTATGAAGATAGATTTAAATTATAATGATATTGATTTTAAAGAAAAAATTATTAATTTACCTAAAGGAGTTAAGGAAGTTAATATTTATGGAGATAATATAGATACTCATTTATTTTGTGATATTTTGGAAGATGTTAAAGAAAATATTATAATAAATAGTAAATATTATAATGAAATTAAAAGAGAGTTTAAAAAAAGAAAAACATTTCAAGGATTTAATAGAAGTATATTAAATATGGTTAAGAAAATATGTAATGAAAATATTAATAAAAATGATATAGTGGTAGACATGACTATTGGTAATGGTCATGATACATTATTTTTAGCTGGTATTTCTAAGAAGGTTTTTGGTTTTGATATTCAAAGTATCGCTGTGGAAAATACTATAAAATTACTTGATAAAAATAATGTTTATAACTATGAATTATTTTGCGTTAGTCACGATAAGATTAATGAAGTTTTATGGGAATATAAACATAATATTAAGTTGATTTTATTTAATTTAGGTTATCTTCCTTGTGGAGATAAATCTATTACTACGAATCATGAAAGTACTTTAAAAGCTGTTATAAATAGTTTAGATATGTTAGATAATAATGGACTTATTTTAATAGTTTTTTATCCACATCCAGAAGGAAAATTAGAAGCACAAGTTGTTTTGGATTATTTGAAACAAAATAATATAGGCTATAATGAATATAGAAATACAATTAATGAAGAAGCTCCTTATTTAGTAGTTATAAGAAACTTTTAGAAAAGAATAATTAGTATTTAAAAACTCTGTAAGTTATGTCATACAGAGTTATTTTATTTGTGTTAATCTTTTAACGAACCAATAGATACGACGTATATTCCATCTTCTCTTTTGTATGAGTATTCATCTGCAGTTAAAACCATAAGAAATGAAGGTTTGCCATATTTTTCTGTATCTATGTTTTCTTTGAATTTGTTTAAATTTTCTGCTGCATATGGAATTTCTCCGGCGCCTAGTTTTATTTCAATAGCTCCCCACTTACCATTGTCTAGAGATAAAATACAATCTACTTCAAAATCATTTTTATCTCTATAATAACTTAAATTTCCGTTTAAACTTTCTGCATATATTTTTAGATCTCTCATGCACATGTTTTCAAAGATAAATCCGGTGAAATTTAAATCATTTATTAGATCTGATTTTTTTAACCCTAATGATGCAATTGCAAGTGAAGGGTCTACTAGTTCTATTTTGGGAGATACACGTAGTGGTGTTTTGGATCTTAGATTTAAATTAGTGGCAGGTATATATTCTAGTATGAAAAGCTTTTCTAAAGTACTTAAATAGGCATCTAATGTTGGTCTACTTATATTGTTGGAAAATTGATTTGCTACATCTTCAACTATTGTAGTTTTGCTTACGTTAGTGGAAATATTTCTTGATAGACTTTTCAAAACCACATCCATTTTTTGTGAATTTCTTTCAATATTATCTAAACTACTTACTTCTTCACTTAAGAGACTTTTCACATAGTCTTTGGCTATTTCATATTTGTTGTCTCCATCTATTTTAAGACTTTCAGGCCAGCCACCTCTCATCATGGCATTAATAATTCCATCAAAATCTAATGCAGATACACCTTCAATATCTTCATTATTTATTATATCTTTTAGTGATACCCTACCATTTGATTCTTGTGACTCGTATAATGACATTGGTCTCATGAGTAATTTTGTTATTCTGCCAGTTCCAGTATGCATAACTTTATTTTCTGCAGGTCTTGCTGAACCGGTTAATATGTATTGTCCTTTTAATCCCGTTCTATCAACATCTGTTCTAATTGAATCCCAAACTACTGGATACATTTGCCATTCATCAAAAAGTCTTGGCTTCTCGCCTTCTAAAAATATAGATGGCTTTGTAGTACTTATCTTGTCGTATTGTATCTTTCTGTCCGGGTCTTGAAATTCTATGCAGCTTTTTGCTACTTGCTTTGCTGTTGTAGATTTTCCACACCATTTGCATCCTTCTATTAGTACTCCACCCATATATTCAAGCTTTTGCTTTAATATTTTATCAGCTATTCTTGGCATATATTCTTTCATAATTTTCTTTCCTCCGATAACGTTATTTTACCACAAAAATAAACTATTGTAAATATCATTTTACATTTTGGCTGGTTTTCATTTTACATTTTGGCTCATTTTCATTTTACATTTTGGCTGTGTTTTATTTTATATTTAAAAAGTTCAGTTTTATCCGAACTTTTTGTTATTTACTTAGTTTGTAAACAAATAATGTATTGTCTGCATTATTTGATGCAAAACCTTTATAAGATTTTGATAAGTTTACTAGATTTTCTAGTTTATTACCGAAAGTTACTATTTTATTTGTATAATTTACTAAAGTTTTTATACCTTGAGCATTTAATGCTTGCGTACCACCTGATACTTTTATTGCTCCATCATTTAGTTTTTTAACTCCGGCATTAATTTGAGAAGATGCTTCAGATAATTTTGTAAGTCCAATACTTACTTCATTTAAACTAGCATTTAAGTATTCAACTTTTGTTTTCATTTCTTTTACTTCTTTAAGTTTAGTTGTTAATGTATCCATTAATTTACTTAAATCTTCAAGATTAGTTATCATTTCTTTAACTGCTTCATTATTTGCTGTTAAAAGTAATTTTAATTCATAAGTTGATTTAACTGTTACCAGTTCTTTTATTTTTTCTTCAGGTAATGATAATGAAGCAAGTCTTGTTATCATTTCTGATTCTGTTTCTGTTGCATTCATTTTAAATGTTTTATATGCAGTTTCAGCTTCTGGATTTGTTAGCTTTGCAATAGCATTTTCATTAGATGCTTTTAAAACCTTTAGATTAGCAAGTGAACCAGTGATATCTTTATTTTCCATCATTTTTTTGGCATCTTCAAGAGTTGCATACATTTCATCAACACCTTGTGTAAGTTTTGTTATGCCATTTGCAATTTTGTTTAATGCATCTGATGCTGTTTTTAATTTTTCATTAAATACAGTTGTATTTGTAAGTAAACTACTTGTACCATCAGATAATTTTTTTGCTCCTTCTTCAAGAGCATCCATACTAGAACTTAAAGTATCAATTGAGGATGAAAACTTATCTAATTTATCAAAAATTTCTAAATCAAGTTCTGATAAAATTTTAGGGGATGCTACCATATAAATATCATTTATGTCAAAATCTGTTGTTTCATAGATGATTGTTACTTTATTTAAATTTTTAAATTCATTTATGTTTGTATATTCATATAGTCCTGGTGCACTTATTGCAAGTAACATGCTGCGTGTTCCTGTATCTGTTACTTTACCATTTGTAACTGTGATATTTTTATTTGTATCACTATCCATCATTGTGCCTAAAGCAACAACATATGGTGTAAATGTATTGTTGGTACGAAGTAAAGAATTGTTAATTAGTGATATTTCTATTTTTACTTTACCACTTTTGCCTATTATGTCTTCTGCTTTGGCTTCTTTACCATCTAAATAATATTTTGTAACAATATTAATAGGTTGTGATTCCTTAGTATTTCCTGTGTAAAAAATATCTTTTCCTTTAGCATACCATGTAACATGTGTATCATCTTGTGTAAAGTTTTCACTTCCGTTTACATTTAAAATGTTTGTAAGTAGTGAATTGTCAGAAACATCTCCTTCTTTTGTGTTTTCGATGTGATTACTTACTGTTGTTTTTTTAACATTACCTGAGTAATCCATATTTGTATAAATGGTTTCTGTTTTAGCTGCACTAGCACTAAATGGAATTAATGATAATGCCACGATTGTAAAGGCTGCAGCTACAGTTTTCATTTTTTTCATATTTTTTCCTTCTTTCTTATTTTTTATGATAAATTTGTCACATACCATTAATAGTGATGGCAATATAAGAATAACAACTAACATTGATATGATTGCACCTCGTGATAGAAGTTCACATATACTACCTATCATGTCTATTTTTGTATATGCTGCAACTCCGAAGGTAGCAGCAAAAAAACATAATGCTGATGTTATAATTGATGGAACTGTCAAACTTAATGTTTTAAGCATTGCTTCTTTTTTATCCTTGATAGATGCTCTTTCTTCCATATATTTTGTTGACATTAAAATTGCATAGTCGATTGTTGCACCAAGTTGGATAGTACCTACGACGATTGATGCTATAAATGGAAGGGTTGTGTTTGTATAGAATGCTACAGACATATTACAGAATATAGCAAATTCTATGGTAAGTATTAATACTATTGACAAATTTATTTGTTTTAAAACTAATACCATAATTATAAATATTACAATAATTGATGTGTAGTTAACCATTCTAAAGTCATGGTCAGCGATGGTTACTAAGTCATTCATTAATGGTCCTTCACCAGCGATGATACTATTTTTATCATAAGATTTAACTAAGCTATCAATTTCTTTAATTTGACTTGCAAGTTCATCGGATGCTATTTCATATGTTGAGTTTACAATAATAAGTTGATATTGGTCATTATCCATCATTTTACTTAAGTCACTTGGTAGTAACATTGCAACTGCGGGGTCCATAAGTGTAGATGGAGCAAGAACTAAGTCAATGCCTTCGATATTTTCTAGTTTATTTACAATTTCTTTGACATCATTTGTCTTAACATTTTTGTCAATTAATATTATTTCTGGAGAAACAATATTGAATTTGTCTGCTAATTCTGAGTTTGCAACATTAAATGCTAAATCTTTTGGAAGTGACTCATCTAGTTTGTAATAAACTTTGTAATTGTTATTTCCATAGAATGCTGGCACTAATAAAATTAAGAATGCTGCGATAATAGCTTTGTAATGTTTTGTTGAAAACTCTTGTAATTTTTTGAATTCTGGAAGTAGTACTTTGTGTTTTGTTTTATCTATTAGTTTATCACCAACCATAAGTAAAGCTGGGAATAAAGTAAGAACACAAACTAAGCCCCATAGAACACCTTTAGCCATAACTATACCAATATCAGTACCAAGTGTTAGGTCCATTGTACATAATGCTAGGAAACCAGCAAATGTAGTAAGGGATGAACCAAGAACTGATTGGAATGTTGCTACGATTGCACTAGCCATTGCTTCTGTTTTTGGCATTTTTGGATTATCCATTTTTGCTTGTTCATATTTATGATACAAGAATATTGAAAAGTCCATTGTAACACCAAGTTGAAGAACTGCTGTTATCGCCTGTGTTATATAAGAGATTTGTCCTAAAAAAATATTTGAACCCATGTTATAAATAATAGCAAAACCAATATTTCCAAGTAAGAAGAATGGTATTACATAAGAGTCAGTTGCTATAAATAGTACTGCTAAACAAAGAATAACAGCAATTGTTACGTAAGCAAATATTTCTTTATTTGATAAATCCATTGTATCAATTACCATACTTGTCATACTGCTTACTTTGCTTGCATCACCGACAACTTCACGAAGGGTTCTTACAGCTTCGATTGTTACATCTTCACTAGCCCCACCATCAAATGTTACCATGATAATTGTTTCATTATCTTTATTTAGTTTTTCAACTACTTGTGTTGGTAACATATCTACAGGAATAACTGTATCTGTTACATCAGCGATACTAAGTACTGCATTTACTCCTTCAATTTTTTTGATATCTTTTTCTAAGTCTAATATTTTTTTGTTATTAGAACTATCTACCATAACAAAGGCATATGCCCCAAGGCCAAAATCATCTGTTAGAATGTTTTCACCTTTTATGGTATCTACTGAGTCTGGAAGATAAACTAAGATATCATAGTTAATCCTCGTGTTTACATAACCATAGATAGCTGGTACTAATAATAGAAAACTTATTACTAATATAAGCACACTATGAGTTGCTATAAACTTTGCAAATTTTTTCATAATTTTCTCACCACGCTATATATACTATGCTAATTATGCTTTTTTTTCAAAAACAAAACATTTTATTTGTATATTATCCAACAAAATGTTGTTTATTGTATAATAATTATACCTACATGTGTTGTTTATATTTACAAAAGTAGTTTTTGGTGTATAATGTTGGTAGGTGAAGGATAATGGCAAAAAAGATAGATTTAAGAATAATAAAGACTAAAAAGAACCTTTATGAAGGTTTGCTTACACTTATGAAAGAAAGGACTTTTGAAGAAATTAAAGTATCTGATATATGTAATGCGGCTTTAACAAATAGGTCTACGTTTTATGACCATTTTTCTGATAAGTATGAACTTTTAGATTCTTTAATCAATGATTTGGAAGAAGATTTAGTTTCTAAACTTGAAGAAAATGAAAATTATAATAATGCTAAAGAATATTATATGCAAATGATAGAAATATTTTTTGACCATATAAGTAGTAATATTAATGTGTATTCTTCAGTTCTTAAGAAAAATAATAATAGTATTGTTATGGATATGGCTAATGATGCTATTTATAGAGATGTAGAAAGCCATATTAGAAAAAGTAATAAGATATTAAAAACAGAAATTCCTGTGGAAATTATTTCTAAATTTTATGTAAGTGCTGTTATTAATGTGTGTTTAGAATATATAAAGTTTCCAAATAAATATGAAAAAGAGGATATCCTTAAATATTTAGATACCCTACTTCCTGATAAAATATATTAATTAAATAAGTTTTCATCCATAAGTTGTATAATGGCAATTCCTGATGTTTCATATGGATGATTTTTTTTGAATTATTTCTAGTACTTTTTTGACGTTTTCTACATTAGTTTTATTTCATTTACTATTTCTAGTTTTATTTTTATCAGCATTTTTATTATGTTTTTTCTTGATATTTTTATTCTTACCACTTAAAAGCGCTAAATAACCATTAAATGAACCAATATCTTTTTTAAAGGCAACTATTTTATCTGCTCTTGACATTATTCTTCCTTCAATAAAAAATGATTTTCTTAATGAATAATGTCCGATTTTACCTATGTCTGTTGATATCTTAATCATATCTTTGTATTTTTGGGGTAATTTTTCATATTTTTCTTGATTATTTAGCTCTATCTCAGTATCATCTATGCAACGTACTGCAAGTGGAAACATATGATGAATAACTCCATCAATAATAATCATAGCTCTTTCTTTACTTTTAAAGTATTCTGGATACCAAGTGATGGCATTAGTAATTGCTTCGATGGGATGAACAAAACCATGTTTATTACGCATTATTTTCTTTACACCAATATTTTGCCAAGGAAGTTCATATAAATCATGGAACATAGCTATAACTACAGCATTATCTATATTTATATTTTTCATACTATGATTATTTTTTTTAAGTTTAGATGCAAGTTTATAAGTTACTATGGCATCACAAAGAATGTGTTCTCCGAGAGTTTTTACATCATGATGAAAATAAGGGTCACTGCATCTTTTAGAAAACTCTTTATGAGTTGCAATCTGTTCAATTATACGCCATAGTTTTTTTGTATCATAATTTGACAGTTTATAATCTTTGGCAAACTGTTTGTATTTTAAATAAACTTTTTCATCTTTCATGATTATCTCCGCATTAATATTATGGCACAAAATAGTATTCTTTACAACATTTAATTAATAGTTATTTCTTGTCCATCTTCTGGAATAATAATATTTTTTATTTTTAGTTCTTTTAACATATTTCTGGTTTCATCTTCTAAATGGCTAACTACAAATGTACATTTTGAATAATTATTTGCTAAATACTTTAGGTTATCTATTCCCATATGTTTGGAATTTCCTTTAATGAGCATACAATCACAGAATAAATAGCAACATTTTTCTGCCATTATTTCTACATTTTTGCAAAGTGATGTATCACCAGTGAAACCTATGTATTCTTCATTTTCATTAAAAATATAACCATATGCTGGTTTCATTCTACTATGATCCACAAGTATTTTTTCTACTTTATAATTGTTTAAAGTAAAATTATTATTGAAATTAAATTCTAAATTTGTTTCTTTACATGCTTCTATAAATGAATTAGGAAAAGCTAAATAACCTATTTTTTTTATTTTGGATTTTCCTTCTTTAGAGCAATAAATAAAAGTTTTTTTATTATCACTTTTAGATTTTTTTAAAATTAGAAATGGTATATCAAAATAATGGTCTCCGTGAAAATGAGTTAATAAAATTTTACTCACACTACTTGGTTTTATATTTTGTCTATATAAATATTTGCATGCACCATTTGGAAAATCTACCATTATGTCTTCATCAACAAGGTAACAAGCACTATTATATTTTGTCCACATACTTCCTGAGCCTATTACTTTTACTTTCATTTTTTATCATCCTCTTTCTTTTGTATTAGGTTTTCTAAATCAACAAATAAAATTAGTAAAATGTAGTATTTCTTCTTCTAACGAATACATTTTTAAATCTCCTTATTATTTTAACAATCTGGAATTTTCTGGTTTTCACTTAGTTTTTTTACGTTGTTTGCTAATTCTTCACTAAGCACTTACTTCTATGTCTCTTATTTTGTCACCCAATTATAATTTTTGTTAATCTAATTATAACAAGCGTTTACATGAATGTAAACTTTTTTACCTTCACTTTACATTTAGGCTTCATTATTAATTATGCTCTTTTATTTTACATACTATTATATTAAGGAGTTGTAAAGTTGATATAGGGCCAACTGGACCAGAAGGACCATACTTTAAACCTAATAATAGTGACAATATATATGTAGGTGCAAGTAATTTTATAAGTGATGAAATGAAAAAAGAAATAACCGCAAATGGGATTGTGGCAGTTGGTGACCCAAGTATTTTATATAGTTTAGTTAATCTAGGTAAAAAAAGTATTTATTTAAAAACTCCGGATTTAAAAAATATAAATAGTAATTCTTATTTTGTTAATTCACCAGTTAGTATTTTATTTGAATATATAGGAATATAGAAAGGGGTTGGTCTGTATTAAAATATGTGTTTATGCAATATGTAAAAATGAAGAAAAGTTTGTTGATAGATGGTATGAATCTATCAAGGATGCTGATGGAATATTTGTTTTAGATACTGGTTCAAGTGATGATTCTGCAAAAAAACTAAAGAAACATGGAATATCCGTTAAAGAAATGGAAATTAAACCATGGAGGTTTGATGTTGCTCGAAATGAAGCATTAAAAATGATACCCGAAGACTTTGATATTTGCATTTCTTTAGATTTAGATGAGATAATGCTTGATGGCTGGAAAGAAAATATTTTAAAAGCTTGGAAAAGTGATACTGATAGACTTAGATATGTTTATAACTGGTATATAGAAGATGGAATTCCAAAAGTTACATATTATGCTGATAAAATACATAAAAGAAGTGGCTGTAAATGGGTTAATCCTGTACACGAGGTACTAGAATTTGACCATTCTGAAAAACAAGTCTTTACTGATGATGTTATTGTAAATCATTATCCAGATAGAGAAAAATCGCGCTCTAATTATTTGCCACTTTTAGAGCTTGCTGTGAAGGAAAAACCAGATAATGATAGAAATATGCATTATTTAGGTAGAGAGTATATGTATTATGGAAAATGGAATGATGCTATTGATACTCTTATTAAACATTTAAAGATGAAAAATGCTACTTGGAAAGATGAGAGATGTGCATCTATGAGGTTTATTGCTAGATGTTATAAAAATATGGAAAGATATGATGAGGCACTCATGTGGCTTTATAAAGCTATAAATGAAGCTCCATATTTAAGAGACCCATATACTGAAACTGCTATTTTGTATTATATTTTAGAAGATTTTGAAAATGTTTGTAAATATGGTAATAAAGCTTTGGAAATTAAGTATAATCCTAAAACATATATGAATGAAGTATTTAGTTATGATGAAACATTAAATGATTTATTATCTATTTCATACTTTTATTTAGGTGATTATGAAAATGCTATTAAAAATGCTAAAGAGGCTTTAAAAATAAATCCTAATAATGAAAGAATTAAAAAGAATCTAAAGGTATTTAAAGATGAAAAAAAATTCGAAGATTAAACTTCGAATTTTTAATTACATTTTACTAACTTGGAAGACTTCAACATCAACATTTGTTTCTTGACCAAATAAGTCAATTATAATATTTAATCTATTATTTTCAAGGTCAATGTTATCAACTTTACCAGTCATACCACTGAATGGTCCATCAACAATATTAACTGTGTCTCCGACTTTAAGTTCAGATTCAACATCTACTCTACTCATACCCATGTTAGCTAAAATTCTATCAATTTCTTGAGGAAGTAATGGAGTTGGTTTTGCTCCTTTTCCACTTGAACCAATAAATCCTGTAACACCTGGAGTATTTCTTACAATGTACCATGCTTCATCAGTCATTATCATTTCAACTAAAACATATCCTGGAAACATTTTTTTTACTTTTTCTTTTTTTACTCCATCTTTTACTTCAACTTCTGTTGTTTCGGGAACAATTACACGGAAAATGTAATCTTGCATACCCATTGATTCTGTTCTTGCTTCTAATTTTTCTTTTACTTTATTTTCATGTCCTGAATAAGTATTTACTACGTACCAAAGTTTTTCCATTATGCAAACCATCCTTTAACTACTGATAATATTAAGTTAAGTGCCATAAATAATGCACATAAGATTATACAAAATACAATCGTTGAAATTGTGTATTTTAATACATCTTTAGCTGTTGGCCATTTAACTAATTTAAGTTCTTTGCCAACTTTTTTGAAATAACTTTCTTTAGGACCTTTCTTACTTGTTTTAATATTTTTCTTTTTGGTGTCTTTAGTAACTTTTGTTACTTTTTTTGTTTCTTTAGCTTCTTTTGCCATAGTTTTAAAAACCTCCATTTAAAAAAACACTTTCGTGTTCATTTATAATATAGCATAAATAAAAGGTAATTGCAAGCTTTAATCAAGTATTTTTTGTAATTCTGGTATTAATTTTTTTCTTATATTTTGAACTTTTTTATATATTTGCTTATAACTTTGCATTAATGTAAATGCTATATCTTTATAGCTTAAGCCATCTAGTAATAATGAAAATATTGCTAGTTCATTGTTATTTAGCTTGTTCAATATTATTTCATTTAGATTTTTTTGACTTTCACTTGCACAGATAGCTTCTAATGGATCTAGTGAATTACTTGAAATATAACTTGCGGTATTATCAAAATTTATATTGGAAACTTCAATATTTTTTTTATTATATCTAATTGCATTAATAATTGTCTTTTTTACTTTTCTATCTATAATTAAGCTTATGTAAGTATTTAATGAGGCTTTATATAATGAGTTATATGTATCTAGCGCTTCATTTATTAACTCATGACAACTTAATGTTAGTTCATCAAAATTGATATTTAATTTTCTTAAAAATGGATAATACTTATTAATTATTCTTTTTGTTACTATATTGTATTTTTGATTTAATATATCTAAGGCTTCTTCATTGTTTTCACGGTATAGCATTATTAGTTCAGAATCACTAATATCAAACATTTTCACCCATGTGGTAGATAAGAATGCTTGCGGCAACGGATGCATTTAAGCTCTCTACATTTTTATTCATTGGGATGCTTACTAATACATCACTATTTTCTTTAACAAGTCTACTTACTCCAGCTCCTTCATTACCAATTACTAATGCTCTTTTTGTGCTATAATCTACTTTCCTAAAGTCTTCGCCTTCCATCGATGCTGCATAGACAAAGAAACCATCTTTTTGTAAAGATTTTATTGTGGCTACTAAGTTATTAACCATGATTATCTTTACATAATTAATTGTACCCACGCTTGTTTTAACAACAACATCTGTTACTCCGACACTTCTATCTTTTGGGATGATTATTGATTTTATTCCTACTGCTGCACAAGTTCTGATGATAGCCCCAAAGTTATGCGGGTCTTCTAAGTGGTCAAGTATTAAAACAAGATTACCTTCCACATCTTTTAGACTATAATAATCATAATCAAAAGCATCAATTACTACCCCTTGGTGATTATATTCACACATTTTGTTTAATAGGTGGTTATCGACAAACTCATATTTTATTTTGTTTTCACTACAATACTTACAAACTTCTTTACGTGATGTGAATACTTTTTTGATTTTTTTCTTGTCTAGTTCCTTTAAAACATTCATTCCATATACACGCATTTTTATGCCTCCTTTTTCTGATATGTTCATTATAACATATCGTATACTTTTTGTATATATAAAATATGCTATTTATTTAAAATAATTTTATTTCATAATAAAACCCCGATATTACGGGGATTATTTCTAAATGGTGCTGGAAATGGGACTTGAACCTATGACCTATGCGTTACGAGGGCATTGCTCTACCAACTGAGCTATTCCAGCAACTAATACTAGTATACCACAAATCTTAAAAATAACAACTTTTATTTTGAAAGTTTACGTGTTAAAATACTAACAGGTGGTTATATGTTTAAAAATACATTAGATAATAAAAGATATCATACTTTGAATTACTTTTTTAAGAAAAAGTTTGGGCAAAAAGTTTTTAAAGTGCCTCTAGATATAAATAGTACATGTCCAAATCAAATTAATGGTGGTTGTATATATTGTTCTAATAAGTCTGTTGCTAGTATTAGTGATAATAGTTTAGATATTTTAGAGCAATTTGAAAATGGAAGAAAAATTATGGAACAAAAATGGCCAGATAGTTTGTATATTCCTTATTTTCAATCTGGGACAAATACTTATAATGATAAAAATTTAGTTAAAGGTTATGTTGATAAACTTCTTATGATACCTAAAGTTGTGGGAATTGATATTGCAACTAGACCAGATTGTTTATCAGATGAATGGCTTGATTATTTAGAAGAGTTAAATAAAAAAACATTTTTAATCGTGGAACTTGGACTTCAAAGTAGTAATGATAATACTTTAAGATTTATAAATCGTGGGCATGATAGTAAAATATTTAAAGACGCTGTCCAAAAACTTCATAAAAGAAATATTTTTGTGGTTGCTCACATTATAAATGGACTTCCTTATGAAACTAAGGAAGATATGATTAATACCATTAAATTTGTTAATGATTGCAAGGTTGATGGTATTAAAATACATATGCTTTATATAGCAAAAAATACTCCGCTGGCTAGTTTATATGAAAAAAACAAATTTCATATTTTAACTAGAGAGGAGTACATTGATATTGTTTGCTCTCAACTTAGACTTTTAAATGAAGATGTTGTGGTGATGAGAATTACTGGGGATCCTCTTTTAAATGAATTGGTGGCACCAGAATGGCTCATAAAGAAGTTTATGGTTTTAAATGGAATTGACCAAGAGATGGTTAAAAGAAATATTTATCAAGGGGACCTATTTTAGTTCTCTTTTTTTAATATTTCGTAAAAGTTATCCACTATTTTTTCTATTACTTCTTCTTTGTTTTCTTTTCTAGATGTTTTTGTTACTTTTAAAAAGTCACTATAAACAATGTCCTTATCTTTATTATATATA
This sequence comes from uncultured Mycoplasmatota bacterium, assembly GCA_900551525.1. Classification (GTDB taxonomy): domain Bacteria; phylum Bacillota_I; class Bacilli_A; order RF39; family UBA660; genus Onthocola_B. Next base: position 7,079 of record URWD01000021.1, on the reverse strand, counting down.
CTAAAATAAACTATATTATCATCACCAGATAAGTTATGTGGATCTACCCTATTTAGTTTACCAGTTATACCTATGGCATAATTTGAATTGGTAAACTGTGATATTTTCTTAGACATTTCTATAGCTGTTGCCATGCTATAAACTGAGTATTCATCTATTGTTTCTTTAGGTACACCCATTTTTATTTTAAATTCATTTGAATATGTTACTGCGCTAAATTTTAGTATTTCACTTGCACCAGGTATGTTGGTTATAGCATTTGCTAGACCTCCGCCGGTACAAGATTCCATCGTTGATATTGTCTTATTTTGCTTTGTTAATATTTCTACAATTTTCTCTAATTTCATAATTATCTATCTATCCTCACTAGTTCGTATTCTGTTGCTCCTAAGCCCAGTTTTTCTGCTTCATTAACGATATGAATTGCGTGTTTATCAAGCATTCGCTTCTTTAGTGAGTTTGCTTCTTCTTCTGTTAAATTCATTATAGTATCGTAACAACATTTATCTATAGCAACTGGGTCTAGAGATGCAAATATACCAATATCAGCAATTTCCGGGGCTTTTGGATTGTTATCACAATCACAATCTATGGAAATATTATTGGCAACATTTATGTATACCATATTTTCCGGTTTGAAATAATCCACGACAGATTTATCTGCTTCAGCCATACTTTCTAGAAAATCATCTTGTTTAGTTTCCAATTTACAGCATTCATCAGGCACTGTTGTTTTTCCTGCTGAATGTATCCATGCTTTACCATTTTTGGAAGCAACTCCGATTGACATATTTTTTAAAGCTCCGCCGAAGCCACCCATTATATGACCTTTAAAGTGTGATAACATTAACATTGAATCATAATTTTTAATATGACTTCCGACATAGTTTATGCCATTTAAGTGTTTTCCACCATTTATAGGAATTTCAATTTCACCATCTTCGTCCATAATATCACACGGAGCAATATCATAAAAACCATGGTCTTTGATAGCTTGCCAGTGGTCACTTGGATTCATTCTTTTTCCAGCATAAGCGGTGCAACATTCTACGATTGAACCATTTAATTTACTTACTAAATCTTTAATTAAATTGGGATTTAAAAAGTTATGTCCACCAGGTTCTCCGGTAGAAATTTTAACTGCTGTCTTCCCTTTTAGCTCATGATTTAAACTTTCATAAATTTTAACTAAACTTTCACTAGTTATTTCTTTTGTAAAATATACTTTAGTTTTCATTGTATCAATCCTTTCATGTATTTATGATAATACAATTTTGAATTGTTGTCTAGATAACTTTACAAAGTAATTTGATTACTATATAATGTTTTTATCAGGCATATCTATGGATAGATGGAGGTAAAATGGTAAATTTTTTTAAATTTATTGCTTATATAATTTGGGAATTCTTTGATTATAAAAAAAAATAAGAAGTAAAAACAGTTTCCAATATAGAAAACTGTTATATTTATTAATCAAATATGGCTCTTTGTTAATGATGCGATAAGAACGTACAAAAAGAGAAATATTATATGTTCTTTTTTTTGTATTTCTGATATAACTGTATTATCTCATAATAAGTAAGGAGTTGATATAAGTTAATTGCTCTCTTCAGGGGGTGATTAGGTCCATATTGTCAATATTTATAAAATATATAAAACCCTTTATTTATAATGGTTTATGAACATATTAGTTTATTTAAATTTGTTCAAATTTATATGTTTTTAGGTACTTTAAGCTCCTAATTACGTACCTAAAATTTTTCATTTTTATTATTCTTTTCTACTAACTTTTCCAATCTATCTTTAAATTCTTCAACATTTTTGTTTGAATCTTTAATGCTTATTTCTTCATCATTTTCCATAAATTCTTTTAATATTATAAATGATTCTTTTTCTAAATCTGTACCATTACTATTAATATATTCTTCAACCATATTCAATGATTCTTGTATTTCTTTATCAGCAGAATCAAATCGTTTAATTGCCTCTGGATCTTTCATAAATAAATCATATAAATTACTACCATTAAATAATTGATCAAACAACTCTAATGATCTTTCATTATCCTTTTTAAATACCTCATTTAATCTATTTTCATTTTCTGGTATTCTTAGTTTCAATTCATCAACTTTATTTGACAATTTATCTATTGAATACTTTATTTGTGGCTTATTTAAAACAATTTCTTTTATTTTTGTTTTATCAATTTGATTATAAACTTCACTAAAAATGTCATTAATAATAAATCTTAAATTTTCTAATATTTCAAAGTCTATGTATGCTGCAAATAAAATATTATTATCTTCATCATCTTTTAGCGAATGATTTACTTGGTGTCTTATGGTCTCAATTATTTTAAATAAAGTTGCCTTATAATTTTCCTTTTTATAATATTTATTATCATTTGCAATAAATTCTTGATTGATCATCTTTTCAAATTCTTCATATTTTTTTGTATTAATAAAATACTCTTTAGAATCTTGTATAGCTTTAATTAAGTTATATATTGATGCACAGTATATTCTATATATTCTATCTTTATCTGTAAATGTATCAATAAAGTTTTCTTTGTTTTCAAAATCAAGATAAACTTTAGATAATGTGTTAGACATTGCAACAAATTCTTGTACATTTAATATTTTGCCTATTTGCTTATCAGTATATTTCATCATATCACCTTCAATAATCTTCTATTATACTGCAAAAAATAAGAATTAATCTTCTATTTTTAATTGACCATTCATTAATAATGGAATTATTAAATCTTTCGATTTATCAAGTTGCCTATTGATTTCATTAATATTACGTTTTAGCTTAATCATTTTGTCTAATTCAATAGAAATTAATTTCATTGTTTTTTTATCTGGAACAGGAATATACATTTTTAGAATGTCATCTTGTCTAATACCCTTAAATATACTTCCAGTTGATTTGTTTGTTAGCTTTTTCACTATTGCTGGATGTTTAAACATTAAATATAAGTATTCAGATGTAACTACATCATGATTAGGTCTAATAGCAAAAACTGATTCATTAATATCCCAACCTTTTGGTTTTTCATCAATTAAATAACATCTTCCTAGTGGACAAATACTAGCAAATAAAATATCACCTTTTGAAATATCTGATCTGGAATGAACTATTTTTAAAGCTTCTTCATCTATTACATCACAATTATCAAAATCAATACTGTCATCAACACTTAGATTCTTAACTGTTATATATTTAATATTTCCTTTTCCTAATTTGAAATGACTTCTAGGATTTAACCCAGTTGATATTTTAGTAATGCAATCTTTTATTTGTTTTACTTCCCAATTGCTTGGAATTTCTTGTTTTAAAATATCATTATATACCATTTCGACATTATTACTAACAAACTTTATATTATTTATAGAGCTTATAAAATCCTTAATATTTGTACTATTATCCATAGAAATTTCCTTTATATTATTCTTAATGGGCTCAAATTTTTCTATGAATTGTTCTTTGGTATAAACACCTGTATCAAACTGAACATCAAAGTACTGACCAGCATTAAAGAAACATCTATTATTTTTTATAGCGTCATTCTTTACAGAAACCGAAATATTGTCAATAATTTCTACATTATTAAAAATATCTACAATTCTTGCTTGCTCTTCAGATTTTAAAATTGTCTTTTTTATTTTTCCAACCTTTTCACTAGTTCCTAAAGATGTAGCATCCATCAAAATGCAATTATCATCTTTCTTATTTTTATCAATAAACATAATCGATACATTAGTACCCGTTGTTGCAAATATATTGGAAGGCATTGAAATAACACCTCTAAGCCAATTATTATTAATTATTTTTTCTCTTATTCTGTACTCAATTCCATTCTTTGCTGTTAAGAATCCTGTTGGAACAACTATTGCAGCTTTACCTTCAGCTTTTAAAGAATAGATTATATGTTGAATAAATAATAAGTATATTGCCATCGAATCAACTTTCTCATTTGGAATATTTGGAACACCTGCAAAGAATCTATCAGAGTATTTATCATCCTCTAATTTATCTCTATAATCACTAAAATCTGTTTTAAATGGAGGATTGCTAACTATATAATCAAATTGAGCCAATTTATTACCTTCTTTATTTAAATGAGCAGGATTCAATAATGTATTGCCGTGTACAACATTATCTAAAGAATGTACTAAATTATTTAATATAAGGTTTAATCTTAAAAATTCGTTAGACTTTTGAGAAATATCTTGAGTATATAGTGTACAATCTTCTTCCCCTATTTCATGAGCAAGTGCTAATAATAATGTACCAGATCCTGCTGATGGATCATATATTGATACATTTCTTACTTTTTCAGTATCTGGCACTAATATTTTAGCAATAATTCTAGCGATAGAGTTAGGTGTATAGTATTCTGCATACTTACCAAAATCTTTATTATAATCTTTAATTAAATATTCAAATATTGTAGCAAAGAAATCATATTTTTCTTCAAACACTTCATCAAACGAAAATTCAACTAGTTTATCAATTATTGCTTTAGCAAAATCATTCTTCTTATTAGATTCAATTATGTATTGAGAAATAGGGCTGAACAATTTTATTTTTTCTTTACTTCCTGTTCTAACTGAGAATATATCTATATTATCATTAGAAATACCATCTAAAGCATTATCAAATAATTCATAAAACTTTGGGGTTGTGGAATTCTTATTATTAAATAAATAACTTACTAAAAATTCTTTTCTAACAAATGCTACATTGGCTCCTAAACCATATCTATATTTAGACATTTCTGCAGGAGTAAGTTTCATTATTTCTTCCTCAACCTCTTTAGTTGTAGAAGTCTTAGATAAATTCTTATCTATTCTTTTAAATTCATACAAGAATTTATCATTTAAATATTTATAAAGGAATGAATCAGCAATAATCTTATATTCATTTCCTGTGTTAGATAATCCATATTCACCACATACTGCTTTTAGATCATCTATCATTCTCTCTGTTTTTACTATTAGTTGTCTTTCTTTATCCATTATTGCTAACCTTCCTTTCAAATTCATACATTGTTACTATCATATCAACAAAGAAATCTATTTCATCAATAATCTCTGTTTCTTCATTTGACGTAATATATACACATCTTCCAACTTCACTCTTAAAGAATTCAACATTATCTAAAATATCATTTCTTCGTAAAATCATATCATCCACTTGATTTTTGATTTCCAAAAGTATTTCTACTAATTTAGAATCACTAAAATCTGATATTTTGTCTTTAACTCTTTTGTAAATTTTTACATATTTTTCATCACCAAGTAATTTATTAAGAATCATACCATTTTTTATATTTAATTGTTCAATATTCTTTTCTATCTCAGTTAACTTTTTCATATTTTCATTGATATCTTCAATTGTTAATTCTTCAATATTTTTCATCTTAAATAAATTGTTAAATTCATTAGCTAATGAAGAATAGTATTTATCATCTTTATCAATATTATCAATAAATTTTCTTCTTACTTCTTCTATCTTATCTAAATATTTGTCAGATATAACAAGTTCACCTTCATTTATTTTATTAAATTTAATATCTAAATTTTCAAATACGGTATTTAATGGATTAGATCCATCATTATTGTTAACATCTTCTGATAAATTAAGAATATCTAATCTTCTATTAATTTCTCTAGACATATTATCAACACTTGAAATATCAACTTTTTCTATTAAATCACTATAATTTAAAGATTTTATAATATTATATAGATCTTTATAGTCTCTTACTAATCTTCTTAAATTAATTAAATCTTTCTTGTCTAAAGAACTTATTTGAGAACTTAATATTTCTTTATTAGAAAAATCAAATAAGAATAATTTATCTTTTATTTCTTCAATTCTTTTTTCCGCATCTTCACTAGATACAAATATGCTTGAATAATGTTCAAAATCTTCACCTAATTCTTCTTGCAATTCATTAAAATATATTTGATTTGTTTTATCAAATTCATCCCTTATATCTGCAAAATCTACAACATAACCATATCTGAAATTTTTATATGGTCTATTAACTCTAGTTAATGCTTGTAATAAATTATGAGCTCTAATTACTCTTCCTAAATATAATTTTTTAAGTCTAGGTGCGTCAAAACCAGTTAATAACATATTATCAACCACTAGAATATCTATTTTTCCTTCTTTATAAGCCTTTATTTCTTCTTCTCTTATTTGTTTATTATCTTCATTATAAAGAATTAATATTTTTGAGAATTCATACTTATCTAATGATTTAAAAAGATTTCTTGCTTGTGCTTGAGAATCACACACAATCATTGCTCCAATTGTATCATCACCGAATCTTGTTCTAGAAGCACCGAAATCTTTTGAAATATATTCAGCTAATGCTTCTGTATAAACAGGATGTGATACTATATCACTTTCTTTAGCATCTTTTAATATTTCCCTAACTTTATCTAATGCTTCAGCTATTTTTACTTTATATTCTGCTTGTACACCTTCTCTAATTAGTTTTAAAGTATATCCATCCATAATAGATTTATTATAATAATACTTGTGAATATAGCCACCAAATATATCTTTTGAAGAATACTTAATACCATCTATTTCTTGATTAACTAATGGTGTACCTGTTAATGCTATCTTAATTGAATTTCTATCAGAAGCCATTAAATTAGCTAAAAAGTTCCCTCTCGGATTATAATCTCTATGAGCTTCATCTAAAAAATAAATTCTTTGAACATCAACATTATAATCAGAATCTTTTACAGTTGAATCTTCTGAAAACTTTTGAATGTTAACTACATTAATTGTTAGCTTCCCAGTTTTAGAAACTTCCCCCGTCATAGCAATATTTTTCTTAAAATCTTCTCTAGAATTAACTTTAACAACATTTAATCCTCTGGCTTCAAATTCTTCTGATGCTTGTTTTAATAGATCTAATCTATCAACTATGAAATAGAACTTAGCAACTTTAGATTGTTTTGCATAGTAGTCAGTTAAATATATAACATTAAAATATGCCAATGCAGTTTTACCTGATCCTTGAGTATGCCAAATTATTCCTTTTTTTA
>URWD01000020.1 GCA_900551525.1 uncultured Mycoplasmatota bacterium | reverse complement strand
TTCATGTCCTCCTTTCGCCTATATCTAGTATAGACATACTCCGTACAAGTTCTCCGTTTTCACTATTTTTACTACCAACTTATCCTAGTGTGTCGGTAACCTCGCACATCCACGCAGCCATACGACTATAATTATAACATTAAAGCCTATGAAAAATCAAGCAAAAATTGCATATTTTTTTAAATTTTATTATTTTCAACTTTTTGACATTAATAAAACTTTCACTCAAAAATAGTATTCATTTTAGAAAAAAAATAGATTTTTCAATCTATTTTTAAAATCCACAATCCAAAACAGGATTATAATGATAAGTATTTTTATTACCTTCTCTTCCATCGATATAAAATTCAATTTTTGTCATTTCAACATCACATGCTTTATTAGTCTCAGGATTAACAAACATACTTATATCATATTTATTTCTTTCACTCATCTCTTTCAAAGTCATAAAATAAACACCTTTTTCAATATCACCATAAATCCAAGTATCATTTTCATAAACAAGTTTACCATATTCAAGAAGCTTATTATTAAGTTCTTCTCTTTTTGCTTCAAAATCAATAGTTTTAGGTTCTTCTACTCCTTTATCATTTTTCTTTCCGCAACCACAAACTAACAAAAGCGTTATTAACAATATTCCAATTTTTTTCATAAATCCTCCAATTAACTAACAAATTTTAATTCCAACTTACCATTACCACTTCTATTACCATTTACTTTTTCAACAACAGTTATTCCATTAGCAATATAATTACTTCCGCCACGACCAGAGTTGCCTTTTGTTGTACATGTACTACAATTACAACTATAAGTTGGATAATATTCAGAGCAATAATGACAAGTACGACAATTACAATCATAAGTTGGATAATAAGTTTTACAATTTGCTACATCTTTAACACATGTTTTACAACCAGGATATTTATCACTACAATCCTTCCATTCAGCACAATAATGATCATAATATTCTTTACATCCTCCACCGCAAGTACTACAACGGCAGTCATAAGAAGATTGTTCTTTACATCCTCCGCCACAAGTATCACAATTACAGCTATAATTGTAATCTAAACTTGATGAACCACCACCACTATTTGTACCACTTCTTCCAGCTCCGGCACCAGCACTAGCACCACCTGAACCATTATCACTTCCTCCAGCAGTACCAGAAGTTCCTCCGCCACCGCCTGCAGCTCTAACAATGTACGTTCCATTTTTCTTAACAGTAGTTGCTCCACCACCACTTGAAGTACCGCTAGCTCCAACACCACCGCCATTATAACCATTAGTTCCTCCAGCAGCCATTGTAAGTACATCACCAGCTTCAAAATAAGCAGTAACACCTAAATAAGCGCCTTTTCCTCCTGAACCAGAACCCTGTGCTCCCCACAAATTAATTCTATATGTTCCAGATATTGGCACAACATAAGTTATTTCATCCTCAGTATAATCAACATCTACTTGAGGAACAAAAATTGTAAGACTAACATTTTCACTAACAGATTTATTTCCAGCTTTATCATATGCTTCATATCTAAGTGTATAAACCCCAGCAGTAAGAGTACTAATATTTTTTATGACTTTATCATTAACCACAATATTTACATAGTCAACACCACTTACTGCATCTGTAACAGTTATATTATTAAGTACATCTTCTTTACTACTAAGAGCATATTTAAGTGTTTTAGATTTAACTTTAATAACTGGGGCTTCCAAATCAATCATAATCTTATAATTTTTTACATTACTACAAGTACCAGCCTCATTACACGCTTTTACATAAACAGTTTCATCATGATATTTAACACTTACATTCAAAGTATCACCAGTATAAACAAAATTCTTATTATCAAAACTATAGTAATATGTAATAATACTTTGACTTAATTCATTATTACTTGTAAAATTAAGAGTAAATTCTTTATTATGCCATTTGCCACTTGTTATATTATCACTAGCTTTAATATCTGGCGCTACAGGTGTAGCAGTATCAATTTTATCAATTACAAAAGTTTTTTCTGAAACATTTCCAGCTTTATCACTTACACATACTTTATAAGTATTTGTTCCAACAACAGTATATTTTTTATTATTTTCACTTTTAAATGAACCACAACTTGCATTTTCATCAACAAATGAATAACCTAAAATGCCAGAACCATCCATATCATAAGCTTCAACAACCACATTTTTTTCACTCGCCCAATTTTTATCATATTTTATATCAAGAATTGTTGGTGCTTGTTTATCTATATTAATAACAGCATTTACTTCATCAATATTTTCCCCAATTGTAATTTCACATTTATATGTATTTTGACTTATCACATTAGTTTTTGTTTCTACTAAATTTTCTTGACTAGAAAATCCATTAGTACTCGTCCAATTAAAAGTTGCATTTGCATCACTTATAATTTCATCCTTATTACTATATTTAACCCCTAAAGTAATATCTTTATTATACCAAACATCTTTATCAAGATTATCACATTTTTTTGTTTCATTATTATATTTACACATTGAAAATCTATTTGTTTTAGTATAAGTTTTACATTTTCCTTCTTCTTTACCTAAATCTTGTGCTAATTTTGCCACATATTTTCCATCTTCAAAAGTAGATTTGATTATATAACAATTCATGCTTTCTTTTGTCTCAGGATTATAAACATTATCTTGATCATCAGGATTAACATACCCTTCTTTTATCAAATCTTCTACACTAATAGTAGTAATATTTGTATCATTTGCATATTCCGAAGCTTTTGTTTCTAAATAAGTAACTAAATTATTATAATCTTTTTTTAGTACTTTATTTCTTACGTTTATAAAAGTAATTGTCCCAACAGAAATAAGTATACCTATAATAACTATAACAGCAATTAATTCTGTCAGTGTAAACCCTCTGTTATTATTTGTCTTTTTCACTACACTAATCCTCCTACTATAAGGATATAAATTTTTTTAAAAAAAGTCAAGAAAAAAATCTTAACAATTTTCATTTTGTTAAGAACTACTTTTAATCATTGTATTTATTTAAATTTAAAAGTATAAAACTATTTAAAAAAACAATAAATTAATATTACTTTATTAATTAAATTGTTATTTGGTCCTATTAAGAATCATTTCACAACCTTCTTTGTTTTCACTTACTGGCAAACTTGCAAATTCCATTATTCTCTTATAAGTTTCCAAGTCTATTTTATCAACCAAAGTTACATCAAATAAATGTTGAAAAGCATCATAATAATAATTAATATCCTTTACTTCATTTTCTTTATTCATTTCAATTTTTCTTGAGAAAAGTTCTTCTAAAGCTAAAACATCTCCTCGTAATATTTTTTCAATTAAATCATATAAGTATGGATTAACATATTTAATTACATTAACTTTATAAAGTTTACAATCTCCATAGAAATCTTCTTTAACTCCAATAAATTCATAATTAAATTTTTTATAATTAACTCCTTTTTCTCTAAAAGGCACACCATAAGAAATATAGTCATACTTTTCTTCTATAGCACAATTATTAACTAATTCTCTTTGAAGTTTTTTTATTTTCTCAACACTAAATAAAACCTCATATTTAAATATTTCATTTTCTTTTACTTTATAATAATACATATTAACCTCCTATTCAATTATTAAAGACTCAGTTCCTTCCATTTCTTTAGGTATGGTGATATCCATATAATCAAGAATTGTTGGTGCAACATTAATCAAAGAACCCTTTTCTTTTAATTTAATTTTATCATCACATATTATAAATGGAACTAAACTAGTTGTATGAGTAGTGCACACACTTCCATCCTCATTAATCATTGTATCAGCATTACCATGATCAGCAAGTATTACAACTTTATAAAAGTTTTCATCAGCCTTTTCCATTATTTTAGAAAGGCACATATCAACAGCCATACAAGCCTTCGTAGCAGCATCCATATTACCAGTATGACCAACCATATCAGGATTAGCAAAATTAACTAAAATAAAATCATAATCATTTTTCATTGATAAAATAACTCTTTTAGTAACCTCAACACAACTCATTTCAGGTTTCAAATCATACGTAGCAACATCTGGTGATGGAATATGAAACTTATCACATCCTTTAATTTTGCCATCAATACCACCATCAAAGAAGTAAGTAACATGTGGAAATTTTTCGCTTTCAGCAATTCTAGCTTGAGTAAAATCAAGTTCACTTAAATATAGTCCCAGAGAATTTTTTACAGTTAATGGTTCAATCAAATTATATGTTTTAATTTTTTTATCAACAGGTAAAAAACTAAACACTAAAGTATCTTTCATATTTTGCACACTAAAACCTTCAAAAGAACTAGAGTTAACAATAGATGAAAGTATTTGCTTAGCTCTATCTGCCCTATAATTCATCCACATAATTACATCACCATTTTTAATAGTATTATTACTACATTTAATAGGTTTTATAAATTCATCAGTAATGCCTTTTTCATAACTACTTTTAATACTTTTTTCTATATTTATAGAACTAGTACCTTTACCAGCTACAACTAAATCATAATACGCTTTAGTTCGATCCCAATTTTCATCTCTATCCATCGCATAATATCTACCAGCAACAGTTGCTATATCACCGCATTTATTCTTCTTAATAGCATCTTTTATCATATCAATATATTTATTAGCATCCATAACACCAGTATCTCTACCATCAGTTATCAAATGAAAATGTATTTTAGTAAAACCATTATTTACTAAAAAATCAAACATATTTAAAAAATCATCTACACCAGCATGAATATTTCCATCGCTACAAAGTCCCATTATATGAACATCTTTATCTTTATTTTCTAATAATTTCAAAACATTCTTATTTTCCATATCAGGATTTACAAAAAAATCATTTACTAAAATTTCATTTTGTTTTAAAAGTCTACCAGCTCCAATAGTCATATGTCCAACTTCACTATTACCAGCTTGACCATGTGCAAGACCAACATATTCTTCACTAGCACCAAGTAGTGCATGAGGATATTTATTCCAAAGTTCATGAAAAGTATTCATATGAGCCGCTTTAATAGCATTACCATTTTCTTCTTCCCTATAACCAAAACCATCTAATATAATAGTTAAAATCTTTTTCATTTTTCCACCTTCACTATCAAAATAATAGCACACTTAAAAAAAAATTACAATAAAAAAGCCTTGAATAACAAAGCTTACATAACCAGTTCTTGAGTATCCATTCTAAATCTATCTGCTATAGTTGTTAAAAACTCAGCATTCGTAGGTCTACTTCTATCAAAATCAATACTATTACCAAATAAATTTTCCATAAGCTTAATATCGCCTCTACTCCAACTTATTTCAATAGCATGTCTAATGGCTCTCTCAACTCTTGAAGATGTTGTTTGATATTTATTAGCAATCTTCGGATATAACTCTTTAGTAACAAGTGTTGCCATACCATCTTCTGCATACAGCATCATAACACCCTCTCTGATATATTGGTAACCTCTTACATGTGAAGGAATACCTAAGTCATGTAAAAGTGAACTTACTTTAATTTCAATTTTACCCGAACTTGCAATACTCATTTCTTCCTTATGAGTTACTAAATCCATAATCCTACTATTAACAACATCCATATCAACTGGTTTTAGCATAAAATAACTACCACCTAAAGCTTGGACCCTTCTAATAGTAAAATCATCTTTAAAACTTGATAGAACCATTATCTTTTTACTAATCTTCTTATGATTCATTTCTTCAATTATTCTAATGCCATCAATACCTGTTAAAATTAAATCTAGCATTAATAAGTCATATGCTTCCGGACAAGATAATAAATAGTTTAAAGCTTCTTTGCCATTAGTGAAACCACCAACAACACTCACTACCTCACTATTTTTAAAGTACTCTTTAACACTCCTTATCACTGCCTCATTGTCATCTACTACAACTACTCTTACTGTTTTCTTCATGTGTTTTTTCCTTTCAAAATATATCTTATTCTTCCACCCACAACTTCATTATAAGATAGAATATTTCAAAAAGCTACAAAAACTTTTGTCACATGATGTCAAGTGCTGTAAACATTTGACACTTTATGTCGAATTATGTCACAAACCAAAGAAAAAAGATAAAACAAGTCTATCTTTAATAATATTATTTATGGTTTTAATGCCGTTATTGGAAAAATATATATTCCATCTGGCCTTTTTACAACAGCATCATAAAGTCCACAAATAACACACATAAATTTTGGTTTAACTTCTGCTAAATTATAAAATCTATTTAGACTTTCAACAGCTTCTTCAATTTTATTTGACCCAAGCTTAATTTCAATCGCACCATATTCACCATCAGACAATTCAACTATAGCGTCAACTTCTACACCAGTATCATTTTCTCTATAATGATATAGCTTAGCACCAATACTTTCAACAAAAATTTAACACAATATCAACCTAATTGTGCAAATTTTGAGTAATCTGTTGTGCAAATTTTGACTTACACTAAAAAAGAAGTATTTTCATTACTTCTCCATTTCTATGAGCATACCCTTAACCTTATTTGGATCTAAAGAAGCTCCTCCAACAAGAAAACCATTTAATCCTTTAATAGTGCACAACTCTCCAATATTAGTATCATTTACACTTCCGCCATATAAAATATCTAACTTTTCTTCATATTTTTCCATTATAATATCATTTATAAACTTAATATTTTCTTTTATTTCATCTGCTTCTGGAACTTTACCAGTACCAATAGCCCACACTGGTTCATAGGCAATCATAATGTTTTTAATTTCCACATTATTTAAAACTTCACTTATTTGTTTTTCTAACACTTCATAAGTTCTTCCATTTTCTTTTTCATTTAAAGTTTCACCAATGCAGTATATAACATTAAGTCCATTTTCTACAGCATTATTTATCTTATTTATAAAATCAATATTTATTTCATGCCTATATATTCTTCTTTCACTATGACCAACTATTACATATTTAGCACCCATACTCTTTACTTGAGTAGCTTCAATTTCTCCAGTAATAGTTTTATCCATAAAAGAACTTATATCTTGCACACCAAGTTCATATCCACTTTTATCAAACATATCAAGATATATTGAGGGTGGGCATAAAACTAATTTAACTTTAGTTTCAATATCCACTAAACTTTTGTTATATTTTAAAATATCATCTTTAAGTAATTTATTTTTAAAATTACAAACTAAATACTTCATTTTACTCCATCCATTCTAAAGCTTTCAAATTCCCATCAGCAATATATTCAAGTGTTGCACCACCACCACTAGAAATATAATAGAACTTATTCTCAAAACCAAATTTACTACATGCACTCGCAGTATCTCCACCACCAATAATTACTTTTCCTGATGTAGTTGCTAAAGCTTTAAACAAATTTTCAGTTCCTTCCATAAATCTTTCATCTTCAAACTTACCACAAGTACCATTAACAAATATTATTTCACTATTATCAATATATTTTTTATATAAATCAATACTTCTATTACCTAAATCATAGATAACACCATCATCAATAGTAAAATCTACCGGTAAAACAATCTTACCTTTATTTTTATCCATAAGTTCTCTTAGTTCATTTAAAACATTTTCATCACTAGTAGCCAAACTATTGCCAACATCAGCACCTTTAGCTTTTAAAAACGAATTAGCAATACCACCACCTAAAAGTAAATAATCACATCTATCAATTAATGATTTAATAATAGGCAGTTTATCATCAACTTTTGCACCGCCCATAAAAACAGTAAAAGGATGTGGAGTTCCAGAAATCAAAATATTTAAATGTTCAAGTTCATCCATAACTAAAAAGCCAATAGTGTGTGGTAAAAACTTAGCAATTCCTGCAGTTGATGCATGAGCTCTATGCATTGAACCAAAAGCATCATTAATATATACATCACCTAAACTTGCCCAATATTTAGCAAGTTCCAAATCATTTCCACTTTCTTTTTTGGTTGGAACATCCATAAATCTAGTATTTTCCAAAAGTATTACTTCACCTAAACTAGATTCATCAACAATATTTTTTACTTTATCACCATAGCAATTATCTAAAAACTTAACATCTCTTTTAAGTAGATTAGCAAGTTCTTTTCCAACAACTTTTAAACTATTCTTAAGTTTATCTTCTTCACTTTTTATTCTTCCAAAATGACTAAGTATAATAACTTTACAATTATTTTCAAGTAAATAATTTATTGTCTTTAAACTTTTTACAATCTTAGAATTATCTTTAATAACACCATTTTCAACCGGAACATTAAAATCAAGTCTTAATACTACCCTTTTATTTTTAATTTCAATATCATTAATTGTTTTCATAACTTATCCTCCATTATTATTTTAGCACAAGCAATAATTAATATTCAATTTTAAAATTATAAAAATTGACAAACAAGTGTAAAAATGTTAGGATAACTACTTGAAAGCAGGGGTTATTATGTATAAAGTAGATGTAATAATATCAAAAAATGATATTTATCCAAAAGAAAAACTAGCTGATTTGTTTGATGATAATGTTTTAAGATTATCATTTAAAACAGAACAACAATACTTAGCATTTATGAATAACCCACAACTTAGCATAGAAAATTTTAACATTATTCCTGGTTTATCTAGTGAAGAAGACATAAACAAACTTTTAGAAAATATTGATTTACCTAAAGCATTAAAAGATACAAGACCAATGATAGAAATATTAGATATTAAAGATTTACCTATTAAGCTTCTAGAACGTAAAGAAAAACTAGCTTTAAACTTATCAAATCTAAACTTTGAAGATTCATACTCTATAATTACTCATCCACTTATATCTGAAAACGTTACTTTCTACAGAAAATATGATGAGGGAAGAGAAACAACTTTAAAAGAAATGATTGATGTTTATAACGGGTTACTATCCTTAGCTAAAACAGCAATTGATAATAACTATTCTCCAGCTGAAAGTATTTTTTATATTTACAACATTGCAAAAAAAAGAATATATAATGAAGAAAATCAAGAAGAAAAGTATTGCAAAAGCCGAAGTATAACTGATATTTTAAATGGGGATAAAATAGTGTGTACAGGATATTCAAATCTGGTGGCAGCAATTGCAAATATTTTACATATTCCAGTTGAAATAAGTTACTGGGATGATATAACTGATAAAACAGCAGGACATGCAGCAAACATTGTATATTTAAATGATCCAAAATACAATATATGTGGAATTTATGCTATTGATGCAACCTGGGATTCAAGAAAAAATGAAGAAGATACAGATTACGAAAATAATATTGAGCATTTTTTAGTACCAATGGTCATCGAAGAAAAAAACAAGAAAAAATGTGGACTTATTCCAACTACTGGATGCTCTTATTATAGATTTTTTATTTCAAAAATAGAACATAAAAGAAACTCATTTTTTAAACACATTAAAGATACAGCATTAAAAAATGCTTATATAATATATAAATACTTAAATCTTCCAAGACCTAAAGAAGACATTGAACAATTAAGCATAGAAATAAGCCAATTTGGAAATAAAATAATAGAGCCAAATACATTAAAACAAATAATAACAGCTGTTACCCCTAAACCAGAAGAGGACTTAGAAAAAACAATCAATTCAAGTATTCATCAAAAAGCTTATGAAAAAGTTAAAGTAAATGCTTTGCTTAGAAAAATAAAAGGGAGCTTACATAATTAATTATTTAAATTTTTAACACTCATTTAAAAACTGATAGAAATTATCAACTTTTAAGATTGACATTTCTATCAGTTTTAATTTTAGTATTCATGCACTAAATATGTCCACAAAAAAAATACCCACAATTATGTGAGTATTTTATAAATTAAACAAGTAAACTAAATAAGCAGAGTACAAACATATTTAATAGTCCTATAACTATTACAAGTTTAATAGCCCATTTAAACCAAGTTGAGTATTCTACTTTAGCAAGTGCAAGTCCACCCATTATAGCACCACAAGTTGGAGAAATTAAATTAACTAAACCATTTGCAGCAACCATAGTCATAATTGAAACTTCAACACTATAACCAAGTTCTGCCGCAAGTGGAGCAATAATTGGTGTAGAAAGTGTTGCAAGTCCACTACTAGATGGAACTATAAATGAAAGTACAACATGAAGTAAATAATTAAGTGGAACAAATGCAAGTTCAGGAAGTTTACGTAAGAAATCAGCAGCATTAAAGATAATATAATTATCTAAATGAGTTTCTGCCATAAGTACGCTAGCACCTCTTGCAATTGCAATAACTAAAATAACCCCAATCATATCATCAGCACCATCAACAAATGCATCAACAAAACCTTTTTCACCAAGCTTATTAACAATTGCAATGATAATTGACATAATTAAGAACCATAAAGCAGCTTCGTAGAACCACCAATTACCAAGTGATGAACCAGTTAACCATCCGGTAAATTTATCAAAAATAGTAACATTAAATTTACCCCATGGAATAAATCCAATAATCATTACAAGGAATGTTAATCCAAATAATATTAATGTAATCTTTTGAGTTGTTGATAACTTAACTTCTTTTTTATCATCTTCAAATCTACCATAAGCTTTTTCAGCATTTTTTTGTTCTCTTAAAGATAAGAATGTTGAACCTTTATCTTTTTGAACCTTTTTAGCATAATTCATAACAAATAGTATTGAAACTATTAATGTTGTAAGCCATATGAATGTTGCAATTAGAATAACAAAACCATTATCGGCTGTTATCCCTTTTGGAAGAGCACTTAAAGCAACACCTGTTGCAAATGGGTTAATTGTTGAACCCAAGCATCCACTACCAGCCCCAAGAAGAATAACCGCAGAACCAACAAGTGGATCCATACCAGCAGCCATCATAGTAGCAGATAATAAAACATAAAATCCAACAGTTTCTTCAAGCATACCATAAGTTGTACCACAAACAGAAAATACTGTCATAAGAATTGGAATCAACCAAATTTCTTTACCTTTTAGTTTATGAACTAAAACTTTGATACCAGTTTCTAATGCACCAGTTTTATTAATAACCGCAAGCATACCACCTAGCATCATAATGAAAATACTAACATCTATAGCATTTTCAAAGCCTTGAATCGGAGCCATTAAAACTTGAGAAAGAGTTGCTCCAACAGTACCACTTCCATTTACTATAGTATCACCAACAAACTTAGCATTTGGAAGTAAATGAGATAATATTCCAAGGCCAAATATTAAAATCATTATTATTGAAAAAGACGATAACATTTGTTTAGCCTTTTTCTTAGCCTTTGCCATTTTATTTTTCCTCCTTTATAATTGTGCCAGAATCACCATTTATAGCATCAACTGCTTTTTCTAGTGAACCTATAATTGCTCTATTGTTAGTACCTTTAACAAAATCTAAACAAGCTTCTATTTTAGGAAGCATGCTTCCTTTAGCAAACTCATTATTAGAAATATACTTCAAAGCTTCTTGAACATTTAACACATCCAAATCAATTTGAAAATCAGTATTGTAATGTATTGATACTTTATCAACACTAGTTAAAATAAGAAGCGTATCAGCACCAATTAATTTAGCTAGTAGTGCAGCAGTTTTATCTTTATCAATAACTGCTTCTACACCTTTTAAGTTATCCTCACTATTTATAACGGGAATACCTCCACCACCAGCAGCAATTACAAGTGTACCATTTTGAAAAAGTTCTTTAACAGTATCCTTTTCAATGATATCTATTGGCATCGGAGATGGCACAACTCTTCGATACCCACGTCCAGCATCTTCTACAAAAGTATAACCTTTTTCTTTTTCCTGCTTTCTAGCCTCTTCCTTACTATAAAACATTCCAATTGGTTTAGTTGGATTAGAAAAAGCACTATCCTTTGCATCAACTAGAACTTGTGTTATTAAGGTTACGCATTTTTTTTGAACGTTTTCCTTTTTCATTTCATTTAAAAGGCATTGCTCTAAACCATAACCAATATAACCTTGACTCATACTCCCACACTCAGGAAATGGCATGTAAGGAGTACCAGCTCCATTTGAAGCCGCATACTCCATAGCAAGTGCTATTTGTCCCACTTGAGGACCATTTCCATGTGTTATAACAACATCATTACCATCTTTAACAAGTTTCACAATTATCTTAGAAACTTTTTGAAGTAACTTCATTTGTTCTTCGGGAGTTTTACCTAAGGCATTACCACCTAAGGCAATAACTATTTTACTCATTTAATCTTCCCTCATTGTTGCATAAACCACAGCTTTAATAGTATGTAATCTATTTTCAGCTTGGTCAAATACTTTAGAACAAGGTAAATTAAAGACTTCATCAGTTACTTCCATTTCTTTTAAACCAAATTTTTCATATATATCTTTACCAATAGTTGTTTTTAAATCATGGAATGATGGAAGACAATGTAAGAATATAGCATCAGGTCTTGCGTTATTCATAACATCCACATTTACTTGATAAGGTTTAAGTAAATTAATTCTTTCATTCCATACATCATCAGGTTCTCCCATAGAAACCCAAACATCAGTATATATTACATCTGCATCACGAGTAGCTTCTAAAACGTTTTCATTCATTTCAATAGAACCACCAGTTGTCTTACAAATTTCCATGCATTCTTCTACTAATTCTTCATTTGGCCATAAACTCTTAGGTCCACAAGCAACAAAATGCATTCCCATTTTACTACATACAACCATAAGTGAATTTGCAACATTATTTCTAGCATCACCCATAAATACAAGTTTAATACCTTTTAAATGTCCAAAGTTTTCTTCAACAGTTAAAACATCAGCAAGCATTTGTGTTGGATGGAACTCAGTAGTTAGACCATTCCAAACTGGAACACCAGCATTTTCTGCAAGTTCTTCAACAATAGCTTGGTCATATCCACGATATTCAATACCATCATACATTCTACCAAGAACTTTCGCAGTATCACTAATTGATTCTTTTTTACCCATTTGAGAAGCTCCTGGGTCTAGGTAAGTTACACCCATACCTAAATCCATACCAGCAACTTCAAAAGCACATCTAGTTCTAGTTGAAGTTTTTTCAAATAGTAAAACAATATTTTTACCACTTAAATATCTATGTTCAACGCCTCTTCTCTTTTTATCTTTTAAATCTTTAGCTAAATCAAGTAAATATCTTATTTCTTCTGGTGTATAATCAAGAAGTTTTAAGAAATTTCTACCCCTTAAATCAGGTTTATTTATATTTTGAACTTTTATAAAATCTTCAATCTTAATAGTTTCTAGTATTTCTTCTTTCTTAGGTTCTAATTCTTCAATATCTTCACGAATAAGTGGCATACTCATACATCTAGGGCCACCTCTACCACGAGAAAGCTCTGCACTACTAACTTCAATTACTTTAATACCATGTTCTCTTAAAATATTATTAGTAATATTGTTTCTATCATAAACAACTACAACACCAGGAGCAATACATAAAGTATTTGTTCCATCATTCCATTGTTCTCTTTCTGATGAAATCTTTTCCCCACCAGCACATGGAATAACTTCAATTTCTCTACCTAAATATTTTTCAAGAATTTCTTCCAAACTACCATTTACTTCCGTAACATTTAAATCTTCATCAGAATCAGGAATATCACCTTCAGTAATTTCAAAAACTTGAAGTGTATCCATAATACCTGGATGATATGTAAACTTATCATAATCAATTTGAGTAAACACAGTATCTAAATGCATGAAAGCTCTTGACTCAGGTATATTAAATGCTAAAATTGTATCAATCTTACAATTAGGATCCTTAAAACAATTCTTAGCTAGTTCATCTATTGCAGCAGCTTCAGTTCTTTGAGAAATACCCACAGCCAAAATATGACTATTTAAGTTAAGTACATCCCCACCTTCAATATGATATGGTAAATATCTATCATAATATTTATCTAACTTCCCTTTAAAATCAGGATGATAATTAAAGATATATTCTGCATAAATAGTTTCTCTATTTCTTGTAACAGAATACATTTTATTTAAAATTACCCCATTACCTGCACTAGCAAATGGATCTCTTGTAAAATAAAGGTTTGGCATTGGATCTGCTAAAAAATCAGATTCTTCACTAACTAAGTCAACTAAAGACTTTTCAACATCTCTCTTAGCTCTACTTATTTCCTCAAGTTTTATTCCTTCCATAGTTTTTAAAACAAGTTCTTTTTTATTATTAAAACTCTTTAAATAACTATATACTAAATTTTTATATTTCGGAGTAGTTATCCCCGCTTCATAGATAAATTGTCTAATAAATTTATCTTCAATATCATCACTTAATTCAAGTACACTTGCCATTAAATCTTCAAGATACACTACTTCAATTCCATTTTCTTTTAAAGCTCTAGCAAATTCATCATGTTCAGCTTGAGCATCAGGTAAAAAAGGTATATCATCAAAAAGTAATCTACTCAAAGAATCTGGTGTTAAATTTAAAAGTTCATTACCAGGTCTATGCAAAAGCACTTTTTTAAGTGGTCCAATTTCACTTCTTACATTAATTGCATTCATTTAATCCTCTCCTTATTCTAAATTAATTATAACAAACAAATTTTATATTTTCAATCAATTATTAACTTTATCTAAAAATTCTTTTATATCTTTATTTTTACTTGTAAAAAATTCTTTATTGCTTCCATAAAATTTAACTATTCCTTCATCTAAAAATAATACTTTACTTGCAATATTCCTAACAAAATTTAATTCATGAGATACAATAATCATAGTTTTATTACTATTTGCAAGTCTTTTTATTAAATCCAGTACTTCACCAACCATCAAAGGGTCTAGTGCACTCGTGGGTTCATCAAAAAGTATAATATCAGGTTCCATCATAAGTGTTCTAATAATGGCAATTCTTTGTTTTTGTCCCCCGGATAAAGAGCTTGGATAGCTATCTATTTTATCATATAAATCAATCATTTTTAAAAGTTCTATTGCTTTTCTCTTAGCGTTTCCTTCTCCCATAACTTTAAGTTTAATCGGAGCTAAAGTAAGATTTTCCATAACAGTTAAATGATCAAATAAATTAAATTGTTGAAACACCATTCCCATTTTTTCTCTTACTAAAGATAAATTAGCATCTTTACTTGTAAGATTAACACCTTCAAATATAATCTTACCGCTTGTAGGCACCTCTAACATATTTAAACATCTGAGCAAAGTACTTTTTCCACTCCCAGAAGGACCAACTATTGCTAAAATATCTCCCTTTTCTACATCAAAACTTATATCTTTTAATACATTTATTTTACCAAATTTTTTCTTTAAATGTTTAACACTTAGCATTAGAAAGCTTCACCTCCATTTTATTTACCAGATTAGTAAGACCCAAAGTAATAACCAAATAAATACAAGCAATCATAATTAAAGGAAAGAAATAATCATAAGTTCTTGATGCAATAATATCACTAGCTTTAGTAAGTTCCATAATACCAATATAAGCACCAGTTGAAGTTTCTTTAATTAAAGTAATAAATTCATTACCAAGAGCTGGCAAAACATTTCTTATCGCCTGAGGCATAATAACATATTTCATAGTTTTTGCATAATTAAAACCAAGAGCAAGTCCTGCTTCCATTTGCCCTTTATCTATAGCATTTAAACCAGACCTTATAATTTCAGATACATAAGCACCAGAATTAAGACCAAAGGCAAGAATTCCCACAATAACAACACTAATATTACTAGATTTAAAGATAACGTAATAAATTATCATAAGTTGAAGTAAAACTGGTGTACCCCTTACAATATTTACATACCAAACAACAATTTTATTAAGAATCTTTAGCTTACCATTTGTATCATGATTATGACGAATAATAGCAATAAATATGCCGATAATAAAGCCAATAAAAACCGCAAATAAAGCAATAATTAAAGTATTAAATAAGCCTTCTAAAATAAACTTATATCTATCATCATAAATAACACTATCATAAAAACTATTATAAATATCTTTAAACATTTAAAACCTCTACTTTTCTGTATGTTTTATAATAAACTCATCAATTTTACCTTCATCTTTTAAATTTTGTAACACCATGTTAATTGCATCTAGCAATTCTTTATTACCTTTTTTAACAACCATTCCATAAGAATCATTAGTTAAACTACCATCAAGTATCTTAATACCTTCATTTTTTGAAACAATTTCCTTAGCAGGAAGTTCATCCATAACTACACAATCAACTTTACCAGTTTTTAAATCTTCAATCGCAGCCAAATACTTCTTTTGTCTTACAACATTTGCACTTTTATATTTTTCAGTAACAAAAGTATCTGCAATACTACCTAGTTGAACTGCAATTTTTTTATTACTTATCTCATTTACATTTGTAATACTACTATTATTATTTACAATTACCACTTGCTTACTAACAGCATAATTAATAGAAAAATCAACATTCTTAGCTCTATCATCACTATAACTAATACCAGCAGCTCCAAAATCAGCTTTACCAGTCTTAACTTCATTAATGATTGAATCAAAAGCGATATCTTTAACAACTAGTGTCTTACCTAAATATTTTGCAATTTCCCTAGCAATATCAACATCAACACCAACAACTTCTCCATTTTCATAATATTCATACGGAGCAAAACCAGCTTCAGTAACCATAACTAATTGATTTTCATCTTTTTTGCTACACCCACACATTAAAATCATAATAAATATAATTAAGCCTAATCTTTTCATAATACACCTCATCTATTTTCTTAATTATATCATTATTTTAAGTTAATGAAAAGAAAATAAACATCAAAAACAAATTTTTTTACTTTTATCTATTAAAAATTTAACCATCTTAAAATATTCACATAAAATATATTAGGTGATATTATGCTTTTTGCTTATACAGATAGAGAACTTGATTTACTTGCTAGAATAATGAGAGCTGAAGCTTTAGGGGAAGGAAATCTTGGAATGTTAATGGTTGGAAACGTTGTTGCCAACAGGGTCCTAGCAGACTGTTTAACTTTTAAAAATGTAAACAATATTCGTGATGTTATTTATCAACCCAATCAATTTACAGGGGCTTCATCTTCACTTTTTAACGCTCAGTCCACAACTCTTGAAAAACAATTGGCACAAAGAATAGTACGAGGTGAATACTATCATCCTGCCACTAACTCACTATGGTTTTACTCACCAACCAAAGGTGCATCATGCAAACAAACTTGGTACAATCAAGATCTAGCAGGAAGTTACAAAAGTCATTGCTTTTACAACCCTGACCCTGGAGTTTGTACAAAAATTCACTAAAATATGGAATATTTAAAAAAATAATGTATAATAAGTATCAAGGAGGATATTATGTTCTATACTTATTCTATATTATTTTTTACTTATTCATTTATAGGTTGGCTTATGGAAGTAATTTTAAGTATTTATAATGAACACAAATTTGTCAATCGAGGCTTTTTACTTGGGCCATGCTGTCCAATATATGGCTTTGGTTCATTACTTTTATATTTTCTTTTAAAAAATTACACTAATAATTTCATAGTATTATTTATTTTAACAATGTTCATTTGTTCTTTACTTGAATATACTACTAGTTATATAATGGAAAAAATATTTAAATTAAGATGGTGGGATTATACAAATATGAAATATAACCTTAATGGCAGAATATGTCTTGAAACGATGACCCCATTTTCACTACTCGGAGCCATTGCCATAAAATATGTAACGCCATATCTTATAAAATTTATAAACAATTTTTCTTTAAAAGTAACACTTACAATCTCAATAATTTTAATTACAATTTTTATCGTAGATATAATAATTTCTTTAATAATAGTATTTAGACTAAAACTGGTAGCTAAGGATAAAAAAGACTCAACAATTGACATTAAAAAAGCCATTTCTAAATTTATTAAAAATGACTTATATGTTTATGAAAGAATACTAAAAGCTTTTCCTAATTTAAATAGAAAAAGGAAATAACATCTTCTAAAAATAATCATATTTATTATAATTTTCAGTAAAATCAAAAATTTGATTTTTAATCCAAATTTTATTTTTTAATTTATACCCTAGCTTATGCATTACAGAAAATTCTAATAATTTATTAAATTTGATTCTTTTCATATCAAAGAAACCAAATGCCCATTCTTCTTGACTATTTATGATGTCACCAACAAAATTCTTACCATAACCATACTTTTTTTTAATTTTTCTGAAGGGAAGAACTAGTAAAATTATTACGTAAAAAATAGTTGAAAATAAAACAATGACATCCCTAATAAAAAAGAGCGTTTGTAAAAATTCTACCAAATTAAAATCATCTATCGCTCCAAAACCACCACCTTCTAGTATACAATTTATGGTTAGAGGAGAATTGTGAGTTATTTTATAATATTTACTAAATTCCACATCATTAAAATCCACATCAAGTGTAAGTTTTTTTCTTTGTGATGCTAAACAATATAGATAATTTTTTTTACACTCAAATTCATATTCGCAATGGTAAAACATTCCCATTATGTTATACTTTTGTTTTAAATATTCGGAAAGTTCTTGAACATTTGCAAATTTATTTATATCAAATTTTATTTCAAAAACATCTTTAATCACATAATTAGTGTCTCTTATTATAACATTTAACTTCATTCAATCCTCCATCAATTTATTGCATATCATTAGTTATACTAACGAAAAAATCTTTATTCCATAAATCCAAACTATGAACATCTTTAATAAAAGGAATAACATCTTCTTTAGCATCAATATAATCTATTGTTTCAAACTTTTTAACTAGCAGCTCTTTTAAAACATTTATATCAAATTTATCATCATCACTTATATAATTGGATTCGATTAACTTATTCTTAACCAAATTCAAATTAACATTTGTATTATTAGCTAAAAAGAACACATAGTCATATAAATCTCTACCTTTAGTTCTTGTTTTCCACCCACGGCATAATATTGCATGTATCTTACCAGCAAAAAGTGACTCTTTATCATAAAGTCTTATTTGATGTGGACTAGGTAAAAGTTTATATTTAACTTCATAAGTTGCACCCGTCGGAGGATTAATATCTATTTCAAATTTAATTTTTATATCTTTTAATATTTTATTATATTTACTATCAGCCTCATTTGGAAAAAACTTTAAAATATGTTCTAAAGTATCTCCCTTTACAAAAGCTGATGTAATATTTGAATCTACACTTTTCTTCTTTGTATTTACTTCTAAGTTAAGACCATATGCTTTTAACTCTTTTTCAATATAACTAAAATACTTTGATAAATCAAAATTTTCATCCGGGAACATCAAAGCAAAATCCAAATCTTCTGAAAATCTATTAAGGTTGTAAAATATTCTTAAAGCAGTTCCGCCATAAAAAGCTGCTACATCAAAGAACCCACCTCGCGATAAACCAGATAAGACTATCTCTTGAATTACCTCCTTCAATGCATTTACTTCATCATTTGTATTTTTGATTTCATACCTTGCAAGCATTTGCTCAATTACACTATTCATTATTACTTCTCCTCATATATTTACTAAGTAATTTTACATTTGTTGAATTATATAAATTGCTTAACCTATTTACTTTACTACTATCTAATTTTTTAAACTCATCTTCGTCTATTCTAAGATCACTAAATAAAATTTTCTTTAAACCATCATAGTTTTTAATTGGCTTCAAAGTATAAAGTTTATCACATAGAGACTTTTCTGGTGAAGCTATTTGATAAGAATAATTATTTTTTTCATACAAAATAATATCTTCTGGATAAGCCAAATCTGGAACATCTCTATAAGTAAATAACCCAAATTGTGTATTATACATTTTTTTCTTTTTCTTATTAAATGTGGCACATGTAATTGTTGTAACACGTTCAGGAATTAAGCCATAATATGACAAAGCATATTCAAAAGAAATATAAGATGGGCCATAAATAGAACCAGCTAAAAGATATCCTGGAGTATTAATATCAGTTTCATATAGCCCATTTACAATTTTAAATAATTTTCCATCTCTGATATCTCGCAATATTTTATTATTTTGATTAGAATAATTAGCTAAATTTTGTTTAGCAATACCAGTTGTAATTATCATATTTTCACCTCTAAATACCATTATACGGTATTTTCTGGTGAAAATCAAGCATTTATTCACAAACAAAAACTATTGTTATGGTAACAATAGTTTTTGTCCTATACTAAGAGTATTAGATGTTATATTATTAAGTTTTTTTATTGCATCAACAGTAGTTCCATATTCTCTTGCAATACTATAAAGACTATCTCCTTTTTTAACAGTATATACCACATTTTCACTTGCATTACTGCTCGGTAGCTTAAGAACTTGCCCAATAGCCAAAGCATTTGAAGTTAAATTATTAATTTCTTTTAACTTATCGACACTTGTATTATAAGTTCTTGCAATACTATATAAACTATCTCCTTTTTTTACAATATATGTATCACTAGCAGTACTACTTGTTGATGGTAACTTAATTATTTGACCAATTGCAAGTGAATCAGTTGTAATATTGTTGATAGATTTAAGGTTATCAACACTTGTATTATATTTTCTAGCTATACTATATAAGGTATCTCCTTTTTTAACAACATATTCATCACCCGTAGCTTGAGCTTCTTTTCCAGGGATAATTAAATTTTGACCAACACTTAACAAATTACTAGATAAATTATTGGCACTTTTAAGTTCATCAACAGTAATACCAAATTTTCTAGAAATACTCCATAAACTATCACCACTTTTAACAGTATAATAATTTGAATCAATCGGAGCAACATATTTTCCACCAGCATATTCCACAATAGCTTTAGTTACAGCCTCTGCTAAGTTTTCCCAATTATTTTTAAGTTGTGAAACATCATCACCAGTAGAATCAGCAAAACCATATTCTACAATAACAGTTTCGTTATTCGGAGTATCACGCATTATATAATAATAATCTTTAGCAGGATTACTAGGAAGTCTTCTTTGATAATACTTTCTAACATTTTGTCCAGCATTTTCAAATTCAGTTGCAATTTTTCTAGCAAATGTATCATTATTTCTAAGAGCATATATAATTTCTGCTCCATCACCACTACCAGCATTTATATGATTAGAAACAACAATTACATCACTACCATTACCATAAAAGCTTTGTACTTTTTTTGGCCTTTCACTTGGTGTTAAAGTAATATCGCTAGTTCTAGTCATTTGATTAGGCACACCCATTTCATCTAGTCTATTATGAATATATTCACTAATCTTAAGGGTATAATCTTTTTCAGTTATTCCATTAGCAATAGTACCTGGGTCTTCCCCACCATGACCACTATCTAAAACCACTTTTTTAATAGCTCTTTCATCCATGTTTATCACCTAAGATATATTATGAAATTTATGATAATAAGTGATATTTTTATTTAGTTAAAAAAGATAAATTTGGAATTGCATTCCAAATTTATTATTTGTTTAACAAATACTATCATTTTCACAATTAATTTATAATATATTTTATAAGGTGAACTAACTATGACAATAATAAATGATACCACAGTGGTAGTATTTACATCTGCAGAATTAAAAACGGTTCTAGAAGGAACAAACAATTATAACTATATATACTTCGGAGCAAATATTACTTTAACCGCTGGAATAAAAATAGCAAGCACAAAAACAAATATAACAATTGGTGGAACATATCAAAATGTAAGATACACCTATGAAGATATGAAAAATTTAAGTGCCTCAAACACTATATCCCCCCCTTATTTAATATATATTACTAAATAATATAGTTATTCAAACATTTGCAAATTATAAAAAACCATTTTTTTGAAATATTATTTTCATAAAATTTATTATCAAGTATCTATTATAATTATTAATATGATTTACTTGTACCACACTTACTTTAAAGTCATTATCTACAATTACATAATTTATATCTTTATTTTTTATATATTTAATTAATTCTTTATCATATCCAAAACTTTTATATTTGCCTTTACTCTCTAAAATAACAACATAATCTTTATACATTTTTTTAAAAAAATAATATTTATTCTCCATACCAATACCTATCTATAATTTTTCTAATTTTATAATTATCACTAAACTTATAGCTATAAGTATATGTCATAATAGAACAAAAAGCTTTATAAATATCCATTTTACCATTATCATATAAATACTTAACTTCTTTAACTCTTTTCTTTATTTTATCTATATTACTTTTCTTTATTCTAACAATAGTTTTATTATCTATGACCTTACAAGTATATCCTAAAAAACTAAAACCATTTTCAATATTACAAATCCAAGTTTTCTTTTTATTAACCTTTAACTTATAATCGTTTTCTAAACTTTCAATTATTATATCTTTACATTTTTTTAAATGTTTTAAATCATTATCAAAAATAATAAAATCATCCATATATCTAACATAATATTTCAAATGTAAATCATTTACTATTAAATGATCTAACTTATATAAATAATATATAGATAAAAACTGACTAGTCATATTACCAATAGGTAAACCTTTACCATATTCATATAAAGGAACATCTACATTATTTTTAAGTTTCAACCTATTTATAGTTTCATTAATATAAGTTTTATTTGTACTATCAATTATTTTAGAAATAATATCAAATTCATAAGTATCTAATTTATCAACCATTAAACTTTTAAGAACATCATGATCAATACTATAAAAATACTTACTAATATCTAATTTAAGAACATAAAACTTGTTATATTTTTGTTTTAATTTATTCATATATTTAATAACTAACTTAATAGCATAATCAGTCCCCATTCCTTTTCTAGTAGCGACATTTCTATCATCCAAATATTTAGTTAATTTCTTTTCCAAAGTATATCTAGTTACAAAATGATTTATTACTTTATCTCTAACAGATAAACTCATAACTAATCTACACTTAGGTTCATAAATTAAAAATATATTATATCTATTATGACCAACACTACCATTATTAAGCATATTCATAATATTTTCTAAATACTGCATCTTATTAATTTCAAAATCATATAGTTTTTTCTTATTTTTAACATTTTTACTTATCTCTTTTTCATATATAAATAACAAATTTTGTAACTTAATATCATTTTTCATTATTACACCAAGAATACAACATTCTATTTATTTTTTCTAAATCTCTTATAGCATTCATACATTGTCTTTCACTAATATATTTAAATTTATAAGCTCTTTCTAGATAAAAATCTATTTTATTAATTTTAGCTAAAGCTTCAATTTGATATGTTTTTTTTATTTCAACTCTAGTATCATAATTTGCCTTAGAAACTAATTCTAATACTTCTAGAGCATCTTCATATACCATATTTTTTGTAAACATATCTTTTTTAGGAAAAGTAATTAATAACTTCTCTAAACTCAATATAAAATTCTTGATATTTTTAATTATCAAGAATTTATCATTATTATTAGAGGGTTGCACTTTCTATTCCTTCGACAACTTTTTCTAAATCATCTAAACTAAAATTATCTAGTTTGTCTTGAAGTCTATTTAATCTATTTTCCATTTCGAGCTTAGTTAGAGAGGTTTTAAGCATATTATTATAAGCTTTGGCAATTCCTTTATGTTCTTCGAGTAAAGTATCTTTTTCATAAATTTTATAAGACAATTTTTCTTGTTCTAAAATATTTTTAACTTTAGCAATAGCACTTTCTGGAAAACCTGCAGAATTTTTATATTCAACAAATTTATATCCCATTAAGTTATGAATAATAACCCCATTATCCCCAAAAGCACTATAAAACTTACCAGCTTTGTATAGTACTACACAACTTTTTTCCATTTTTACTCCTTATATTTTTTTTAACTCCTTTTTGCAACTATTGCCATTAATAGTTTTTAATATGGTTATCAGGGATGACACGTATGCCTTCCCATCCATATTCCTCATTCGCAGCACATCAAACCACAGGATAATCTTTGTCCTTTATCTCATTCACTATAAAACCTTAATCTTATAATCCCTAGAATTATAAAGGTCTACGGCCGCACCGCATTGTTGTTGTTCACATTGTTGTTGTTCACGTTACCATCGTTGTTCACATTGAACGCATTGTTCGAATTGT
>URWD01000019.1 GCA_900551525.1 uncultured Mycoplasmatota bacterium | reverse complement strand
TCTTGAAATTCAATTTTCTTATTATTAGAAATTACATTTATTGTTATTGTGCATGTGATAAACACAGATGCTACTATTGCTAATTTTTTTCTCACTATATCACATCCTAACTTAATAATATAATATTATTTTAAGCCAAAATGGCTTAAAAGTCAATAAGCCATTTTGGAATATGATATCTTTCTTGTGAGGTAAAAATATGAATAGATTAAAAGAATTGCGTGAAGATAAAGATATTATTCAAAGTGAAATTGCCAAAGTTCTTGGTATAACTCAAACTGGATATTCTAAATATGAAGTTGAAACTAATGATATACCTACGGATGTTTTAAAAAAGCTTGCTCGATATTATAATACTTCAATTGATTATTTACTTTATTTAACTGATGAACGTAAACCTTATTCGAAATCTATCGTAGACAATAATGAAAAAAACAAGTTCTAAATAATGAACTTGCTTATTGTGTTACTTTATTAGTTAGTGAGTCTGCATAACCAATTAATTTTAATTGATCTTCAGTTTTAAGATATATGAACTTTTCCATAAGTTCTTTTTCTTTCTTATTTAATATTTTATTCATGTATTTTATTGGTGTATCATCATCTGTTAAACCTAATAAATAATCTGTACTTGTTTCTAGGTATCTTGCAAGTGCAATTAATACTTTAGCACTTGGATAACTTACACCTGACTCATACATACTTATTGATTCTTGTTTAACCCCTACTGCCATTGCTACATTTAATTGACTTTTATGTCTTTTTTCTCTAATTATTCTAAGATTTTCCATATCACATTTATTCCTTCCATGATTAATTTTATAATAATAATTTATATTAAAAATAAGTATATATTATTTTTATCATAAGTATAATTTATACAGATAATAATTTATTATTATTTTTAACAGTTACTTTACAGGTGCAACCTAGAAATTATTGATTTATAAGTTTTTCTTTTATAATTAAGCTGTAATTATTGGAGGATTTGTTTATGAAGAAAAAAATAATTGTTTTAAATATGCTTGTTATTGCTATGCTTGGATTATACACTTTTAATAATAAAAGTAATGAAAAGACATTAAATGATTTTAATAAAATAAAAAATAAGAATACTATTGGATTATTACTTGAAACTGAAGTTGGTTCTGGTGAATATGAAGAAGCTGATAGTGAAACTTATCCAACAGAAGGTTATGTATTTAACTCTACTCTTTCTAAATGTGAAAATGGCGGAGAACTTACTTGGGATGATACAACAAAAAAAGTAGTTTTTAGTGGAACTACTTCTGATAAATGTTATATTTATTTTGATAAAGAATAATTTGAACCAATATGGTTCTTTTTTTATTGGAATTTAGGGAAATTTCACCAAATTCCAAGGTTTTTGAGCACATTTTTACACCTTTTTCCAAAATGTAAGCAATTAAAAACCGCTGTTATAGCGGTTTAATTACGATATGTCTGTTAGGTTCTTCCCCTTCACTTTCAGTTTTAATACCTTTGAAATCTGTTAAGGCACTATGAATTATTCTTCTTTCATAAGATGTCATGTTATCTAAAGCAACTGGCACATTAGTTTCTAAAACCTCTTTGGCAGTCTTTTTAGCTAACCATTCTAATCTTTTGTTATTTTTTTCTTTATAGTTAGATACATCCAAACTAAATTTGTAATATATTCCTGTTATATTTTGAATATATTGTTTTGCTATAGTTTCTAAAGCTTTTAAAGTAGCTCCTTCTTTACCTATTAAAATGTAATCTTTATTTGAATACATACGGATTGTTACTCTATCATCTTTAGTACTCATTTCCATTGTTACTTCAAGGCCCATATTCTCTACAGTCTTGCGTAAAAATTCTTTAATTTCATTATTAATATCTGTCTTTAAGTAAGCTGTTACTTCATAGATTGTTCCTTGAAATAATTTACCTTTTTTAACAGAACTTGTGTATAAAAATTCTTCCTTTGAAAGATTATTTTCTTCCATTAAAGCACTTAATGCTGCTTCAACAGATTTTCCTTCTTTAATTATTTTTTCCATACTTCATACCTTCTTTCTTAACTAATTTATCTTTAATTTTATCCTTTTTATTATCTTTTTTATTAGTTAAGTCTTTATTATTAACTTTATTCATAATTATATTTTGTACTGCGATAAATGCATATGTTACAATCCAGTAGAATGCTAATGCTGTTGGAAGTGTAAGTGATGCATAAGTTATTACCACTAACATAACGTATAACATGATTTTCATTTGTTTTGCTGCTTCAGGTGATTGACTTCCTGCTTGTGACATTGTTTGTTTGAATGAGAAATATGTTGATACTGCGATTAAAACTAGTAATAATAAGTATAAATAATTTCCGGTTTTAATACCCACAAGTGGTGTCATACCTAAATTGAATGTTAATAAGCTTTCTTCATAAATAGCTGGTGTTCTATATATAGCTTGTAAGAAAGCAAAGAATAATGGAAGTTGAATAAATGCCATTAAGCATCCAACCATTGGATTTACTTTATATTTTTTGTAAATCATCATTGTTTCTTGACTTTTAGCCATTAATGACTCATTATCTGTTCTATTACGATATTTTCTTTCTAGTTTTTCAAGTTCAGGCCCAGCCTTTTTCATATTCATTGTTTGTTTTGTACTTTTGATTGTAAATGGAAGTAAAATTAATCTTATGGCAAGACCTATAAGTATTAGAGATATACCTAAGTTACCTACTAGTTTACCTAATACTAAAATTAAATATGCTAAAGGTTTTACAAATAAGAATTCCCATAAACCTGAAGATTCATTTGATGTTATTTTAAAATCTGTACATGCGGGTAAATCTTCAAAATCTATATTTAATTGGTCACTATATTCCTTATATATATTATATAGTTCACTATCTTTTTCTGGTAAACATAATATATCTTTTTCAAGCATTTGACCAGTTTCTTCAT
This sequence comes from uncultured Mycoplasmatota bacterium, assembly GCA_900551525.1. GTDB lineage: Bacteria > Bacillota_I > Bacilli_A > RF39 > UBA660 > Onthocola_B. The sequence goes on along the minus strand of URWD01000019.1, from coordinate 21,302 downwards.
ATGTAACTATCTTTTTATCTTTATCTTGTATGTATTTACTATTTCCACATCCACTTGTTAAAAGTAATACAAATACTAAAACTAATATTTTAAATCTATTTTTCATGAATTTCCTTTCTTTAGTGTATTTATTAAATCTGTTTCTAATTCACTAAATGAAGCATTATTTGCTTCCCTTTTAATCATTATAATATAATTATTGTTATTTTTAAAGAGAAATCTGTTTTTATCAACAATATTTCTAAATTGTCGTTTAAATTTATTTCTAACTACGGCATTACCTAGTTTTTTACCTACTGCTATACCGAAGTTTGGTTTATCAAATTCTTTTTCTTTAGAAAATATATAAGCATATTTTCCTTTTAGTCTATTTCCTTTATTTATAATCTCATTAAATTCTTCATGAGATTTAACCATTTCATATCTTTTCATAATTAATTTTTAGGAAAAAAACCACATTAAAGTGGTTTTTTACTTACATAAAACTTTACGTCCTTTTCTACGACGATTCTTTAAAATATCAGTTTCTTTACGAGCAAAAAATCCATGTTTCTTTGCTGCTTTTCTTTTATTTGGTTGATATGTTCTTTTCATAATATAATTTCTCCTTTTCTTTAATAGCGTTATTATTATAATATTAATTTAGGGAATAAGTCAAGAAAAATTGCTTTTTATTGAGTTAAAAATGTCTAGTTATTTAAAAAATTGCCTATTAATTAACTAATTTTGGAAGATTATAGACAAAAACAAACTTGTAAAAATTGTTTTTCATACTTTTGCTATAGTCATAACTTCTTGAAAATTTAACATTATAATTAACTCCATATTTAAGCATGTATAGAACTATATTTGTCCATTCAGGAAATTCTTCATAATATTTGCTTTTTAAATAATAATCTTTTACTTCATCAAAGTTATATGGTAGTTCAACTTGTTCATAAAGTACTAAGTCATCATTTAAAGTAAGTATGCCAAAGGTTGTTACACATTTTTTTCCTATGAAACAATTGATAGCTCCGGAGTTTAGAAAAAGTTTATTTTGATATTCAGTGTTAAAATATTCATGAGTGTGAGCAAATAGGTAAATGTCTGCTGGATAATCTTTTAGTAAATTTTTAAAAGTATTGGTTGATTTGTCATTTATTATATCACGAGATTTATATGGACTTCCATGTGACATGCATATTTTGTAATCACCTATTTCTATAATTTTTGATGTTGGTAAGTTTTTGATAAATTTTAAATTTTCTTTGGTTAAATTTTTATATGTATAATACAAAGGATACATTTTTTCATTTAAGTTACTTAAGTCTGGAGAAATATTTAAAATAGATTCTTCACGATTACCTAATATTACTTCACATGGTAAAGTTTTTAATATATCAATTATTTTGTTATCATCAGGTCCATCTGTTAGAAAATCACCACATATTAAATATTTAGAGATATTTTTATCTCTGAGATATGATAAAGCTTTATTTAATAAATAAAGGTTTCCGTGAATATCATTTAATATTGCTACTTTTTCCATTTTACATCTTAACCATTATAGCATATATTTTTGTTAATAACTAGTCATTTTTGTGGATTGTGGATAATTTGTTGATAACTAATAAAAATTATTCACAGAATTAACAACATTTTATCAAAATTGTGTTTGTTGATATGATGTTAGTAAGTATAGAGTTAACAATATTTTGTTGATATTGTTGATAACGTGTTGAATTAGGCATATCTTAGGGATATTTTAAGTTGATAATTTTGGGGATTTAAAAAAAGTTATCAAAATTGCAAATTTACTCTTTTATTTTTTGTCAAAATGGGTTAAAATTTAATTAGTAAATTTAGTTAGCGGGGTGAGGTTTTGAAAACTGATAATCTTTTTTTACGTTTTTTAAATGATATTCAAACTCAAGTTAGTCAGAATGCTTATACAATATGGTTTTCAAAACTAGAGCTTTTATCCATTGTTAACAATGTAGTAACAATAAAAGTTCCAATGGAAATTCATAAACAAATGCTATCTGTAACTTATGGGGAAATTATTGATGATGCTTTTTTTGCAATGACTGGAATGCATTATACATTTAAATATATTACGGAAGATGAAGTGGATAACTTTGTTGAACCAGTTGCTCCGGAAGAAACTAAGGAAATGGAAATAGAGTGGAATACTAATTTAAATCCAAAGTTTACTTTTGATAATTATGTAGTTGGAAACTCAAATAGACTGGCGTTTGTAGCAGCGAGGGCTGTTGCAGAGGCACCTGGTACTATTCATAATCCATTATTTATATATGGAAGAAGTGGGATAGGGAAAACTCATTTGATGCAAGCAATTGGTAATTATATAAAAGACCATTCTAAATTAAAGGTATTATATACCACAAGTAATGAATTTAGAGATGAATTTACGGGAATTGCTACAAGTAATAATAAAATAGGGTATGCTAATGATTTTAAGAATAAATATAGAAATGTAGATGTTCTTATTATAGATGATATACAGTTTCTAGTAGAAGCTGAGAAAACTCAACAAGAGTTCTTCCATACATTTAATGCTCTTCATCAAGCTAATAAACAAATTATTATAAGTAGTGATAAAAGTCCAGATGACCTTAAGAAAATAGAAGAGCGACTTAGAAGTAGGTTTATGTGGGGACTTCCTGTTGATATTTATCCTCCGGATTTTAACTTAAGATGTGATATAATAAGGTCGAAGGTTAAAAATACGAGTATTGAGGATAAGTTAAATGAAGATGTAATAGAATATATTGCAAATTCATGTGTCAATGACGTAAGACATATTGAAGGAACTATAAATAGGTTGCTAGCTTACACAGCAATGATGGTTCCTGAAAAAATAACACTCGATTTTGCTAATGAGGCACTTAATGATTATGTTAATACTAACATATTTATCAACAATTCGATTAGCTCAATTCAAAGTGCAGTTGCGGAATACTTTAAAATATCGGTAGATGATTTAAAAAGTAAGCGAAGAACTAATACAGTTGTAAGGCCAAGACATATAGCAATGTACCTTTGTAGAGTGGAAACAGATGAAAATTTACAGAAAATAGGACTTGAGTTCGGGGGAAGAGACCATTCAACAGTATCTACAGCAATTGATAAGATAAAAGAAGAGTTAGAAACTAATCCTAATCTTAATAATATGCTCAAAGAAATTAAAATGAAGTTACAATAATGTTGATAACTTGGGTAAAAAAAATACAGAAATTTAAAGAAAAAATAGAAAAAAATAGTGGTTATCCACATTAATAACACCACTAATAAATAATAATAAAATAAATATAAAGAAAGAAGGAATAAAAAATGAAATGGACAATTGAAAAAAATGTAATTTTGGAAGCTTTAAATAATGTTACTAAAGCTTTAAGTCAAAGGACTACAATACCAGTACTTAATGGGATAGTATTTGATGTTAGTGAAAAGGGAATAGAACTACTTGCTAGTGATTCAGAACTTACTATAAAGGTTCTTATTAGTCATGAAGATATAAAGATGCTTGAAGGAAAAGGTAGAATTATTATTCAAAGTAAATATTTTGTTGATATGATAAGAAAGATGCCTAGTGAGAAAATCGATTTTGAAGTTGAAGATAACTTAAAGATTAAAATTAGTACACCAAATAACCAATATAGGTTAAATTGCTATAATCCAAGTGATTATCCAAATATAAATATAGAAAAAAGTGATGATGCTATTAATATTAAATCTGAAGTTTTAAGAGAAATAATTAATCAAACTTCTTATGCATTATCAACTCAAGAAGTAAGACCATTATTGACAGGTATTAACTTTAAAATAAATGGGGATATTTTAGAATGTATTTGTACAGACTCTTATAGATTATCTAAGAAAAATATTAAGTTAGATGTACCTAGTAGTAAACAAGTTAATATTGTTATTCCAGGAAGAAGTATTACTGAACTTGAAAAGATTATAGCTGAAGATGATAATGTGGAAATCTATGTATTTACTAACAAAATATTATTTGTTTATAAAAATATTTATGTTCAAAGTAATTTATTAAGTGGTACTTATCCAGAAACTAGTCATTTTATTCCAAAAGATTTTGCTTATATAATTAATTTAAATATGAAGGAATTTTATGATGCTGTTGATAGAGCGTCATTACTTGCTCAAAATAAAGAAAAAAATATTATAAAGATGCATATTCAAGATAAAGATATGGTTATTACATCAACAAGTAATGAATTAGGTAATGCTGAAGAAAAATTGCATATTGATAGTAATAATAAAGAAAAGATTGAAATATCTTTTTCAAGTAAGTTTATGATGGATGCATTAAAGGTTATTAAAGAAGAAAATATTTTACTACTTCTTAATACTGATGATAAGCCAATTTTGATTAAACCAGTTACTGATGAATCCCTTACTGAGCTTATTTTACCTATTAAAACATATTAATTTTAAAGAAAATTGAACAAATTTGCGTTTGTTCTTTTTTTTCGACAAATTTTGCACTTTATTTGTGGTATGATAACAAATTAATGAAGGAGGTGCTCATTTTGTTTAAAATTGATAAGGAAGTTCTTATGATTGATTATGATGGACTTAATACAAATGTTACAACTACTTATGGGGATGTTGTTTTTAGGGGAAATAATATTAAAAATATTTTAAATGAAAGTTGCATTAGTTATGGAAGTAGTTTAAATGGCAGAATAAAGGGAAGTAAATGGGCTTTAAAAAGTAAATATAAGTTGCCAATTGTAGTTAGTGAGAAAGAAAAATTAGTGTTTTTTCCTGTTAAAGAGATGGGAAGAGAAATATGGGTTAATTTTGATATGATTAAAGAAGTAAAAAAGAATAAAAATGTAGTAAAAGTAGAGTTTAAAAATGGTTTAAAAGTAGATATAAATGTAAGTTATACAATATTTAATAATCAAGTTTTGAAAGCTAGTAGATTGTGGATAATTTTTTTAACATAAATGTGAAGAAAAATGTAACTTTTTCTTTAAAATGGTGCTAGATTGTGATATAATTAATATGTGTATAGGTATACCAAAATAGCTTTAATTTTTAATATAGGGCTACTTAAGGGGGTAAATTAATGAAAATCGATAGTTTAAGTTTGATGAACTTTAGAAATTATGAAACATTAAATATCTCTTTTGGAAACCTTAATATTATATATGGGTTAAATGGCAGTGGAAAAACTAACATTGTGGAAGCTATATATATGCTAGCACTAACTAAATCATTTAGAATAAATAATGATAAGATTATGATTAAGAAAGGAAAAATAAAGGCTAAGATTAAGGGAAATGTTTTAAAGAAAAATGATGAAAATGAATTTGGCGTAGAAATAAGTAATGATGGAAAAATTGTTACTATTAATGGTGAAAAGCAAGATAAAGTAAGTGATTATGTATCAAGAATTAATGTTATTTTGTTTAATCCAAGTGATACAAGATTAATAGATGATGCACCAAGTGAAAGAAGAAAAATGCTTAATATTGAAATAAGTCAGATTTATAAAGAATATTTAGTAGTTTTAACAAATTATCAACGTATTTTAAAACAGAGAAACTTTTATATTAGAGGAATGTATATTAATGGAAGTTATACAAGTGAATATTTAGATATTTTAACTAAAAAGTTAGTGGAATATGGGAAAGTTATTTGTAAATATAGACAAGATTTTATAGATAATATAAATAAATATATTAAAAGCAATTATGAGAAAATATTTGGTAGTGGAACTTTAAAAATAAGATATGTTTCAACATTTAAAAATAAAAGTGAAGATGATTTAATTAAGAGATTTAAAGATAATTATCAAAAAGAACTTAGTGTAGGTAAGACTTTAGAAGGAATTCATCATGATGATATTATGTTTATTCTTGATAACAATAATTTGAAAGAATGGGGAAGTGAAGGGCAAAGAAAGAATGCTATTATTTCCTTTAAACTTGCAGAAATTAATGTTATTAATGAGATAAAAGGTTATTATCCAATACTTATTTTAGATGATTTGTTTAGTGAGCTCGATAAAGAAAAGATTACTAATTTACTAGGTATGCTTGATAGAAATGTTCAGACGTTTATAACGACGACGGATTTAAAGAATATTAGTAAAAAAGTAATTAAAGATGCAAAAAAAATTAAAGTTTGTGATGGTGCAATTGAGGAGGAGTAAAAAATGAAAGAAACACATTATACTGATAATGATATACAGGTTTTGGAAGGACTTGAAGCTGTTCGTAAAAGACCTGGGATGTATATAGGTTCAACAGGAGAAAGAGGTCTTCATCATTTAGTTTGGGAAATTGTGGATAATGCAGTTGATGAAGCTTTAGCTGGATTTTGTGATGATATTGAAGTTATGATAGATAAAGATGATATCATTGAAGTTAGAGATGATGGTAGAGGTATGCCAACTGGTATAAATGCTAAGACTGGTTTATCAACAATTGAAACTATATTTACTGTTTTGCATGCTGGTGGTAAATTTGGTGGTGAAGGTTATAAGGTTTCTGGTGGTCTTCATGGTGTTGGTGCTAGTGTTGTTAATGCTTTGTCAAAATGGCTAGAAGTTAGAGTTTATCGTGATGGAAATGTATACTATCAAAGATTTGAAAATGGTGGAAAACCTGTTGAAGATTTAAAAATAATTGATAGTTGTGATGTAGAAAGAACTGGAACTACGGTTAGATTTAAACCTGATGAAGAAATATTTACAGAAACAACTGTATATAACTATGATACTTTGTATAAAAGATTACAAGAAATTGCGTTCTTAAATAAAGGTCTTAGAATTAATTTATATGATTTAAGAGATACTGTAGAAAAACATGATACTTTCCTTTATAATGGGGGTATTATTGAATATGTTGCCATGCTTAATAAGAGTAAGACACCTATTCATGATGATATTATATATATGGATGGTTCTGAAAATGGAATAGAACTTGAAGTGGCTTGTCAATATAATGAAACTTATTCACCAAGTATTTATTCATTTACAAATAATATTAATACTTATGAAGGTGGTACTCATGAAGATGGTGTTAAAGCTGCCTTAACTAAAGTTATTAATAATTATGCGAAGAATGCCAAGATTTTAAAAGAAAATGATGCACCTTTAATTGGTGAAGATTGTCGTGAAGGTTTAACAATGATTATTAGTTGTAAACATCCTGATCCTCAATTTGAAGGACAAACTAAGACTAAACTTGGTAATAGCGAAGTTAGAAAGATTGCAAGTGATGTATTTTCTCAAGGCTTTGAAAGATTTTTAATGGAAAATCCTAATGAAGCTAAGATAATTGTTGAAAAATGTATTAGTGCTTCACGTGGAAGAATTGCTGCAAAGAAAGCAAGAGAAGCAACAAGAAGAAAAAGTGACTTAGATATAGTTAATTTTGGTGGAAAACTTGTTGATTGTAAGGAAAAAGACCCAAGTGTTTGTGAAATATTCCTAGTCGAAGGGGATAGTGCCGGTGGTTCTGCGATTAAGGGAAGAAATAGTATGACTCAAGCTATACTTCCACTTAAAGGTAAAGTTTTAAATGTTGAAAAAGCTAGACTTGATAGAGCTTTAAGTAATGATGAAATTAAGACAATTATTACAGCTTTTGGTACTGGTATTGGTCAAGAGTTTGATTTAAGTAAAATGAGATATCATAAAGTTATTATCATGAGTGATGCCGATGTTGATGGTTCTCACATTAGAGTACTTCTTCTTACTCTTTTCTATCGTTTCTTTAAGCCAATTGTGGAAGCTGGTTATGTTTATGCTGCTCAACCACCTTTATATTGCATAAAACACGGACAAACTATTAAATATGTTTTAAATGATGATGAGAGAGATGAATATATTAAAGGTTTAAATGAAAAGAATATTAGATATGATATAGCAAGAATGAAAGGTTTAGGGGAAATGGATGCTGAAGAATTAAATGAAACAACTATGGATATTGACCATAGAATTCTTCGTAAAATAACTGTGGATGATGCTATTAGTGCTGATGCTGCATTTAGTAAATTAATGGGTGAAGAAGTTGAACCTAGACGTAAGTTTATTGAAGAAAATGCAACTTATGCAAAGAATTTGGATTTTTAGGAGGTTAATATGGATCATAGTAGAGATAGATTACAAGAAAATAATATTGTAAGTGAAATTGAATCATCTTTTATAGAATATTCAATGAGTGTTATTATTTCGAGAGCTTTGCCGGATTTAAGAGATGGTTTAAAGCCAGTTCATAGAAGAATTATCTATGACATGTTGGAAAATGGTTTGACACCAGATAAAAAACATCGTAAAAGTGCTACGATAGTTGGGGATGTTATGGGGAAATATCATCCACATGGTGACTCATCAATATATGATGCTATGGTAAGAATGGCACAAGACTTTAATTATCGTTATTTACTTGTTGATGGACATGGTAACTTTGGTAATATTGAATATCCTAGAGCTGCTGCTTATCGTTATACTGAAAGTAAACTTGCTAAGATATCAATGGAACTTTTAAGAGATATCAACAAAAATACTGTTAATTTTGTACCAAATTATGATGATTCTACGGTAGAACCTGAAGTTTTACCTTCAAGATTTCCAAATATTTTAGTTAATGGAACTATGGGTATTGCTGTTGGTATGGCAACAAATATTCCACCACATAATTTAGGTGAAGTTATTGATGGATGTATTGCTTATATTGATAATCCTGAAATTACTACGGAAGAATTAATGCAACATATTAAAGGTCCAGATTTTCCAACTGGTGGTATTATTTTAGGTAATTCTGGAATAAAGAAAGCTTATGAAACTGGTAGAGGATCAATAACTATTAGAAGTAAAGCAACAATTGAAGAAAAAAATGGAAGACATTATATTGTTATTGAAGAAGTTCCTTATGGTGTTAATACATTAGATTTAAAACAAAAAGTTGCTGATTTAGTACATAATAAAGTACTTGAAGGTATTACTGATTATCATACTGACTTAAAAGATGGTATTAAGATAACTATAACACTTAAGAAAGATGCTAATCCTCAAGTAGTTTTAAATAATTTATATAAGCATACGGCTTTTCAAACAACTTTTGGTATTATTTTCTTGATGCTTGACAAAGGTGTACCTAGAACTTTAGGTTTAAAGGATATTATTAGTAAATATGTAGATTATCAACAAGAAGTTATTATTAGAAGAACTCAATTTGAATTAGATAAAGCTGAAAAGAGAGTACATATCTTAGAAGGTTATAAGATTGTATTTGATAATTTAGATGAAGTTATTAAGATTATTAAAGAATCTAAGGCTGATGGTGAAGCTAAATCTAAGTTAATGGAACGTTTTGGATTAACTGAAGCTCAAACTGATAATATTTTAGAAATGAAATTACGTCGTTTAACAGGTCTAGAACGTGAAAAGATTGAAGAAGAACTAAATGCACTTAGAATTGAAATAGAACGCTTACGTGGCATTTTAGCTGATAATAATAAGGTGTTAGGCATCATTAAAGATGAAATGACTGAAATTAAAAATAAATATGGTGATGAAAGACGTACTAAGATTGATATGACTGCGGTTGATTATATTGAAGATGAATCATTAATTCCAGAAGAAAATATATTGGTAGTACTTACTAACAAAGGTTATATTAAGAGAACTACTGCTGATACATTTAAGTCACAAAATAGAGGTGGTGTTGGAATTAAGGGAATGTCTACGAATGATGAAGACTTTGTTGAACACATGATTAACTTATCAACACATGATTATATCTTGTTCTTCACCGATAAAGGTAAAGTTTATAGACTTAAAGGTTATGAAATTCCTGAGTTTTCACGTCAATCTAAGGGTATTCCAATTGTTAACTTACTTCAAGTTGAAAAAGATGAAAGAGTTAATGCTGTTATTCAAATAAGTCGTGAAGAGAATAGTAAATACTTGTTATTTGCAACTGAAGCTGGTGTTGTTAAGAAGACTTTAATTAGTGAATTTGATAATATTAGAAATAGTGGTAAGATTTGTATTTCTTTAAGAGAAAATGATAAACTTATTGGTGTTAAGAAGACAACTGGTAATGATTTAGTACTTCTTGGTAGCGATAGCGGTAGAATGGTTAAGTTTAATGAAGATGAAATTAGAGTTATGGGACGTACTGCTTCAGGTGTTCGTGGTATTTCACTAGATGGAAGTAAGTGTATTTGCTCTGAAATTGTTAAAGAAGAAGATACTATACTTCTTGTAACTGAAAAAGGTTATGGTAAACAAACTAAGGTTAGCGAATATCGTCAAACTAGAAGAGGTTCTAAAGGTGTTAAAGCTATGAATATTACTGAAAAGAACGGTAATTTAGTAAGTGTTAAGATTGTTCATGAAGGTAAAGAACTTGTTATCATGACAAACTCTGGTATGACAATGAGAATGCCACTTGATCAAATATCTGTTCTTGGTAGAGTTACGCAAGGTTTAAGACTTATTAATTTAAAAGATAATCAAAATGTATCTACGATTAGTTTAGTAGATAAGCCAGAAGAAGAAACTTCTGAAGAAAACATAGAACAAAGTGAAAATGTTGCTCAAAACGAACTAGAAGTAGCTGAAAATATTCAAAATACTGAGGCTGAATAAGCCTTTTTATTTTGTATTGTTAAGTATATACAATGTATAATTACGTTATTATTTATAATAAAATCATAATTTTTGGCTGAAATATGCCAAATATTTTTTATCATTAATAACTAATGCATGAGTTATCAACATAAATTTTGATTTGAAGATAATCAATTAATAGTTTTTTTATTTATATTTATGTTACACGTGAAACATTTAAAAAGTACTGTTTAATCATTTTTAATGTTTATTTTTTTGCTTAATTATTACAATTTATTTTTAAATAATGTTATTTTTCGTTTAGATTTATTTGTTTATAATATGACTGAATGTTTCACGTGAAACCTTTGTTTATAACATTTTAATAAATTAAATAGATTATTTGTTTTATTAATAATTTTTAATTAATATTTTAATTGTTATTGTTATTATTATTATTATTATTATCTTATTATTTTATTAAAGTTATTTATAACATTTTTTATTATTTACTTTGATATTTTAATGTTTCACGTGAAACATTGTGTTGATAACTTGTTAATTTTTACATCTTAATGTAATAATTATTTTTAAGATTATATTTATGTTCCACGTGAAACGTTGTTGATAATCGGTTATTAATTAAATAATAAGCTAATTATTATAGTAAAATAAGTCTTATATCTTATGATGTTTCATGTGAAACATCTGTTAGTATCTTGTTTGCATCTTATAATTGGTTTTATTTTGATAAAACATTCATTTTTTTGACATTTGTAATAAACAATTTTATGTTACACGTGAAACATTGCGTTGATAATTAGTTACTAAATACTTAATTAAGTTTTAATTATGATATAATCATTTTTTACAATTTATATATATAGTTATTTTGTGTTGATAGTATGATGATAATTAAGTTTACAATATGTTTAAATGTTTCACGTGAAACGTTGTTAATTTTCTAATAAAGACCACAATATTTTATGCGAATAAATGTATGTTATAACAAACAAATGTTTATCTAAAAATTTGTCTTATTATAATAACCATTATTTTAAATAATTTTTATATATAGTTTAGTTTAAATTATTTTCCGGGAAATATTTGGTTAACATAATGTTGTGCTGAAAAGCATAAAAAATTAAATTTTTAAAAGTGCCGCAACATAAGTAACTCACTAGGATTGCTGGCAGTTATAAATTAAAAATTTTTATAAAAATAATAAAAATTGTGTTTTATTAAAAATATTTCCCGGGAAATATTTGGTTAACATAATATTAAAAAAGACTAGTTTTTAATAAAGTTACTATTTATTGGTGAATTTTTTAATTTTTTTAGATTTAATTTTCTAGTTATCAACATGATTTTTGTGTTTTATTATACTTGACTTATTGATTATAATTTGGTACTATTTAAACGTGCAACAAATATGCTGTAACCTGGTCAGGATTGGAAAATAGCAGCCACATCAGCCTATGTTTGTGTGCACATTTTTTTTGGAGGAAAACATGGATACAGAAATATTTAATATTTTGATGGAAAATACTAATAAATCACTTGAAAATAGCGATGTACCAGTTGGGGCAGTAATTGTTAAAGATGGAAAGGTTCTTGCATTTGGTTATAATACGCGTGAAAAAGATCAAAATGTTCTAGGACACGCTGAGATTAATGCTATATTAGAAGCTCAAAAAATTTTAAATAATTGGAATTTAAGTGGTTGTGATTTATATGTTACACTAGTTCCTTGCTCAATGTGTTTAGAAATAATTAAACAAAGTAGAATAGATACTATTTATTATTTGCTTGATAAACCAGCATCTAAGAAAGAATTTTATAAGACAAAGATGCAAAAAATTAATGATGCTAGTTATGAAAATAAATATGCTGATATATTAAGTGATTTTTTTAAAAAATTAAGAGAAAAAAATAAATAACTGTGGTATAATTATTAGGTAAGGAGGTTTTTATGAATTACAAGGTTTTATATCGTAAATATCGACCAGATGGTTTTGATAATTTAGTTGGTCAAAAACATGTTGTGGATATTCTTAAAAACTCAATAAAAGAAAAAAGAATTGCACATGCTTATCTTTTTTCAGGACCTAGAGGAACTGGTAAAACATCAACAGCAAGAATACTTGCCAAATCAGTTAATTGTTTAAATAATAAAGATGGTGTAGCTTGCGGAGAATGTGAAAGTTGTTTAGCATTTAACGGTAATCCAGATATTATAGAAATAGATGCGGCATCTAATAATGGTGTTGAAGAAATACGTGAACTTATTAATAATGTTAAGATTATGCCTACAAGTTTAAAATATAAGGTTTATATAATAGATGAAGTTCATATGCTAAGTCAAAGTGCTTTTAATGCATTACTTCTTACTTTGGAAGAACCACCTGAACATGTTTTGTTTATATTGGCAACAACAAACTTAGAAAGTGTGCCAATTACAATTGTATCGAGATGTCAAAGATTTGAATTTCATAGAATTACCGAAAATGATATAATTGAAAGACTTAAATTTGTATGTGATGAAGAAAAAATTAAGTATGAAGATGATGGACTTAAAGAAATTGCTACTTTAGCGGATGGCGGCCTTCGAGATGCCCTTAGTATACTTGATCAACTTTCTAAAAATGATGAAGTTATTACAAGTAAGTTAGTTTCTGAAGAAATAGGTAGTATTTCTAATAAGAAAATAGATGATTTAATTAAATATTTAGATAAAAATGATATACAAGGTGTTGAAGAAGTATTTAATCATCTTCAAAGTGTTAATTTAAATTATAAAGTATTTGTTAAAAAGTTAGTTTATGCTTTAAGTGATGTTGGAGTTAAACTACTTAATAGTCCAGATGGATGGAGACTCGGCTTTGATGATTGTAAAAATTTAATTCTTGAACTTAATAATATACTTATGAAAATTAATATAAGTGTTAATCCATATCTTATAATAAAGATGTTAGTTTTAAGTTATATGGATGGTGCAAAAAAAGATGTTCAAATTGATAAAAATTTTGAAAAAGTAAATGCTGTTCAACCAAGGTGTGAACAGGAAAAAACTGAACTAGAAAGTAAAAAAATAATTTCAAAAATGGAAAGTCAAAAAACACAAGAAAGTGAAAATAAAAATGTAGATATAAGAATTAATAATTGTTTTGCTGAAGCTACCAAAAATGATTTACATAATTTAAAAGAAAAATGGGATAATTTTGTTGGTAGTACTGATGATGCATCTTTTAAAGGACTTCTTAGTGATACAAGTATTGTGGCAGCTTCACCAACATATGCAATTATTCAAGTTACAATACCTCATAAAGATAAAGAATTAATGGCAAAATTAGAAATTATAGAAAAAATGTTTAATGATTTTGCTAATGTTAATTATAAATTAGTATTTTTAGAAGATACAAAGTGGAATTATGAAAAACAAGAATATGTAAAAAAACTTAAGAGTGGGTATAAATATACTATTCTTGAGGAAAAAGTAGAAAAAGAAGTTAAACAAAATGATATTGATGTGTCAGAGGTATCTGATATATTTGATATAAATAAAATAGAAGTTGAATAAGAAAGGAAGAATATTTTATGAATATGCAACAAATTATGCAACAAGCACAAAGAATGCAAAGGGATATTACAAAGAAAAAAGAAGAAATAGATGCTATGGAATTTACTGGCAAATCTGAATGGGTTGAAATAGTTTTTAATGGGAAAAAAGAAATTAAATCATTTAAATTATTAAATGAAGGAACTATAGATGCTGATGATAAAGAAATGCTTGAAGATATGATTATGATAGCAATTAAAGATGCATTTACAAAAATAGATAAAGAAACTGAAAATAAACTTGGAAGTTATGCATCTATGAGTGGACTTTTCTAAAATGATATATCCAGAGTCACTAGAAAAATTAATTAATTATTATAAGAAATTACCTGGCATTGGGGAAAAAAATGCTGAAAGACTTGCTCTTGCAACTTTGAATTTCAAAGAGGAAGATTTAGATAAATTTTCAGATGCTATTAGAAATGTTAAAAAGATACATAAATGTAGTATTTGTGGACATTTAACTGAAGGTGATATTTGTAATATTTGTGCAGATCCTTCACGTGATAAGAATTTAATATGTGTTATTGAAGATTATAAAAGTGTATTTTCTTTTGAAAAGGCTGGTAATTTCCGTGGTGTTTATCATGTTTTAAATGGACTTATTAGTCCCGCAGATAATATTGGGCCTGATAATATTAATTTGTCTAGTTTAGTAAAAAGAGTTGAAGCATCAAAGAAACCTGAACTAATACTAGCATTAAAATCAACAGTTGAAGGTGAAACAACAACACTTTATATAAAGAAAATATTTGAAAAGAAAAATGTACTTATATCTAGGCTTTCTTATGGAATACCTATGGGTGCAGAAATAGATTATTTAGACATAATTACTTTAGATAAAGCTCTTGAAGATAGAAAAAAAATAAGTGATTAAAAAATAAATTTTTCATATAGTTTTATTGGAGAAGCTTATGAAAAAAGTTATATTTGTTGTAGTAAAAAAAATAGTACTTGCAATATGCTTAGTATATGCCTTTAATTTACTAGCATCTGGTTTAAAAGTGTTTATTCCAATTAATGTTGTAACAGTAAGTGTTGTTGCATCACTTGGGATGAGTGGACTTTTGGCTTTGGTAGCAATATATTTTGTTTTACTCTAGGAGGCAGAAGTGGAAGCAAAAGCATTAGAAAAATTAGTAAAATATTACCATGAGAATAAAATATCTCATGCTTATTTGCTTGAAACAAATAATTTGGAAAAATGCTTTTTGGAGCTTAAAACAGTTATAAAACAAATATTTTGTCAAGATGAATATTGCGAAAAGTGTTCTAAATGTAATTTATGTAATTTAGTAGAACAAAATTATTTGCCATCTCTTGTTATAATTGAACCAGATGGAATGAATATAAAAAAGGAACAGGTACTTGAACTAAAGAAGCAATTTAGTATGGTGCCAATTTATACTAAAGATAATATTTATGTTATAAAAAATGCCGAAAAGTTAAATGGAGCTTCTGCGAATACAATGCTTAAGTTTTTGGAAGAACCTGAACCAAATATTATAGGTTTTTTTATAACTGATAATGCAAATAATGTTATATCTACGATTAAAAGTAGATGTGAAACTGTAAAAGTTTATTATGATAATCATGAACTTGACATAAATTCAATTAATAATGATACTTATAAAGATTATACAGATGTAGCAATTAATTATTTATATAAATTAGAAGTAGAAAAAAAAGATGTAATAATGTATAATAAAGATGTAATTTTGTGTAAGTTTAAAGAAAGAGAAGAAATTAAAACTATTTTTAAGATAATTCTTATTATTTATGAAGAGTTATTAAATAAAGTAATGGGATTTGAAAATAAGTTTAGTTTTGATAATTTAAATAGCTTATGTGAATTAGATTATAAAGATATATTAAAAAGAATAAATTTAACTATTAAATTTATTGATGATATAGATTGCAATGTTAATATCGAATTATTACTTGATAAATTTGTTATAGAATTAGGTGATTATAGTGAGTAAAGTTTATGGTGTAGTATTTAATGGATTAAATAAAAAATATTATTATGAAAGTGAAGAAGATTTAGCGTTAGATACACTTGTAATTGTTAATACTGAAAGAGGTCTTCAACTTGTTAAAGTTGCTGAAATTTTAGATAAAAAACTTGAAGAAAAATTAGATAAAATAGAAAGAGTTGCAACTGATGAAGAATATGATGATTATTTAAATAATTTGAAAGATGCAGATAGAGCTTTGAAGAAATGTATTGAGTTTGCTAAAGAACTTGAACTTGATATGAATGTTGTTAATGCACAATTTAATTTAGATAGAAGTCAGCTTTTATTTAATTTTACAGCTGATGCTAGAGTAGATTTTAGGGAACTTGCTAAAAAACTTGCATCAATATATCATACTAGAATTGAATTAAGACAAATTGGAGCACGTGATAAAGCTAAAGAAATTGGTGGTATAGGTGTTTGTGGTGGAGAATTATGTTGCCTTAGATTTTTAAAAAAAATTGATACTATAAGCATGAATATGGCAAAAGATCAAAATATTGCATTAAATCCATCAAAGATAAATGGTGCGTGTGGAAGACTTTTATGTTGTCTTCTTTATGAGGATGAAACTTACATTGAAGCAGCTAAGAAATTACCTAAAGTTGGTGAAAAAATTAAAACTAAATTAGGTGAGGCTCAAGTTGTTAGTGTAGATATTATAAATCATCGTGGAAAGATTATGCTTAATGGAGAAAAAATAGATTATGATTTTGAAAGTGAAGAATGATTTATTTGATTATCCGAATAGATATATTATGCAAATCAAAGATGGGTTTAAGTTTTCCTTGGACTCACTTTTATTAGCTGAATTTACTAAATTACGTCAAAGTGATAAACTGATTTTAGATATGTGTACTGGCAATGCTCCGGTCCCTTTGGTGTTGAGTTTGAAAACTGATGCTAAAATTATAGGTTTTGAATTACAAAGAGCTATTGCTGAACTTGCCTGGGAGTCTATATCTATAAATGGACTTGATAAACAAATAAAAGTTATTAATGATGATGTTAAAAATATTGGTGAATTTTTTAAACCAAATACATTTGATGTAATAACATGTAATCCACCTTATTTTAAAATAAATGATGATAAAAACAAAAATAAAAATGATTACTTAACACTTGCAAGACATGAAATTGCTATAGATTTAGAGACTATTTTTAAGCTTGTTAATAGATTTTTAAAAGATAATGGTGTGTTTTACATGGTACATAGAGCTGAAAGACTTGATGAAATTATAATTTTGGCAAATAA
Source organism: uncultured Mycoplasmatota bacterium (assembly GCA_900551525.1). Classification (GTDB taxonomy): domain Bacteria; phylum Bacillota_I; class Bacilli_A; order RF39; family UBA660; genus Onthocola_B. Next base: position 3,811 of record URWD01000019.1, on the reverse strand, counting down.
ATATAAGTTAAATGTTAAAGAAATTCAATTTATTTCAACTAAAAAGAATAATAATCCAAGTACTATTTTAGTTAAATGTGTTAAAAATAGTAAGATTGGTGTTAAAATAAAAAGAGAAATCTGTGTTGATAACCTAAGTACTTATCAACATTTATTTGAAGGGAGTGGTAAATAATGAAACTTATTGTGGGCCTTGGAAATCCAGGTAAAGAATATGAAAATACTAGACATAATATAGGTTTTATGGTTTTAGATGATTATTTAGGAAATGTTAAATGGTCAAATAAATTTAATGCTTTATATTATGAAAGTTTTATTGGAACTGAAAAAGTAATATTTTTAAAACCTTTAACTTATATGAATAATTCTGGTAATGCTGTTGGTGAGTTTGTTAGATATTATAATTTTGATATGAAAGACATTTTAATTATTCAAGATGATTTAGATGAAGAAATTGGCTTATATAAATTAAAGGTGAATTCATCTAGTGGTGGTCATAATGGTATTAAATCAATTATTAGTTCTCTTGGAACTCAAAGTTTTCCTAGGTTAAAGGTAGGAATTGGAAGCGTTAAAAAAGATGAAGTAATAGATTATGTACTTGGAAAATTTAGTAAGAAAGAAATGGAAATATTAGATAATGAATTTAGTATTTTTAGAAAAATAATTGAATCTTTTGTAAATGTAGGAATAGATAAAACAATGAATGTTTATAATACTAAATAAAGAGGAAATATGAAGTTTTTAGATGAATATTTTAAATATGAAATTGGAACGGAAATATCTGGTTTAACTAATGAGTTAAACGTTTTTTACGTTGATAAATTAAGTGAAAAGTATGATAGAAATATAATTGTTCTTACAAGTTCTTTGTTTGAAGCTAATAAAATATATGATAATTTAGTTAAAATACATGATAATACTTTACTATTTCCGATGGATGATTTTTTGTCATCAATGTTAGTGGCAAGTAGTCCTGAACTTAAGTATAAAAGACTTGAAACTTTAGATAAATTAAAAAGTGGCAATAAATATATTGTAGTTACAAACTTAATGGGATATTTAAAATATTTACCTAGTGCTAGTATTAAAAATTATATTGATATTAAGAAAAATGATATTATTAAACGTGATGATTTAGTTAAAGAAATGGATGCTTTAGGTTATCATCGTGAGTCTTTAGTTACAATGTCCGGTGAATATGCTGTTCGTGGATTTATTTTAGACTTGTATCCGATTGATTATGTTCATCCGGTTAGAATTGAATTTGATGGTAATGTAATCGATAATATTAAATACTTTGATGAAAATACGCAGATGTCAAATGATGATATTCATGATATTAAAATTAAAGCCATTGATGAAATGGTATCAAATGATAAAAATTCTTTATTTGATTATGCTGATAATCCATTGGTGGTTTATGTAGATAAATCTCAGATAGAAGCATCATATTCTAAATTATTTGATGATATCGCAGAATATAAAGAGTCAAATGAAATAAATGAAGATTTGATGTATTCCTTAGATGATATTCATGATAATGATAGAATATATGTAAATTTATTTTCAAGTGGAAGTTTAAATTTAAAAGCACAAAGTATTATAAATTACAAAGAAAATTTTGAAAAATTGGCTGCTGATTATGATGCTTGGATTAAAGCTGGAAAAATAGTATATTTTTATTTAAGTAAATTAGAAGAAAAGAAAAAGTTACTTAAGATTATACCTAGTGCTCATGTTGTAATGAAAGAATTATCTCATGGTTTTATACTTGATAAGTATGTAGTTATTTCTGAAAATGATATTGAAGATGTTAAATCAAGTAATGGAGTTTACAAAAATAATTTCCATGTTGGTAAAAGAATAAAGGATTTTAATCAACTTGAAAAAGGAGATTATGTTGTACATATTTCTCATGGGATTGGTATTTATCAAGGGATAACGACTTTAACTGTTCGCGGAGTTCAAAAAGATTTTTTGACAATATTTTATGAAGGTTCAGATAAGATTTATGTTCCAGTTGAAAAAATTAATTTAATTTATAAATATACTGGTAAGGATGGAATAAAACCAAAACTTAATAAACTTGGAAGTACAAATTGGGAAAAAACTAAAAAATATATTTCTGAAAAAGTTAAAGATATTTCAAGAGAACTTATTATTCTTTATAAAAAAAGATTGGAACTTAAAAAGAAGCCTTATAAAGATTATCCTGAAGAGGATGTATTTGCTAGTGAATTTAAGTATGCCTTGACGGTAGACCAAGCTAAAGCAGTGCTAGAAATTAATAATGACTTAAAAAAAGACAATCCAATGGATAGATTATTATGCGGAGATGTAGGTTTTGGTAAAACAGAAGTTGCAATGAGAGCAATGTTTAAGGCAGTTTTAAATAATGAACAAGTACTTTATTTGTGTCCCACTACAATACTTTCAAAACAACAATATAATGTGGCAAAAGAAAGGTTTAAAAATTGGCCTGTAGAAATAGCTCTTTTAAATCGACATGTAAGTGCTCGAGAAACTCATAAAATACTTGAAGATTTAAAAAAAGGTAAAATTGATATATTATTTGGTACTCATAGAATACTTAGTGATGATATCGTTTGCAAGAATTTAGGGATGCTTGTGGTTGATGAAGAGCAAAGATTTGGTGTTACGCACAAGGAAAAGATTAAGACTATGAAAAGTGATGTTAATGTTTTAACTTTAAGTGCAACTCCGATACCTAGAACTTTAAAGATGGCTATGTCAGGTCTTAGAGATTTATCAGTTATTGATACACCACCAGTTAATAGATATCCAGTTCAAACTTATGTAGCAGTTGAAGATGATTTTTTAATTAAAGATGCTATTTATAAAGAGCTTGCTAGAAAAGGACAAGTATTTATTCTTTATAATAGAGTGGAAACTATTGAAAAATATATGAACCATATACATGAATTAGTGCCTGATGCTAGAATAAATTTTGCCCATGGTAAAATGGAAAAAGATGAACTTGATAATATAATGACATCTTTTATAAATAATGAGTTTGATATTTTAATTTGTACAACAATAATTGAAAGTGGAATTGATATACCAAATGTAAATACATTAATTATTCATGATGCTGATAATTTTGGTTTAAGTCAACTATATCAAATACGTGGTCGTGTTGGTCGTAGTGATAAAGTTGCTTATGCTTATTTAATGTATGAAAAAAATAAAATGCTTAATGATATTGCTATTAAAAGACTTAATACAATTAAGGAATTTACGGAACTTGGTAGTGGATATAGAATTGCTATGAGGGATTTAAGTTTGAGAGGTGCAGGTGATGTATTTGGAGCTTCTCAGGCTGGTTTTGTTGATAGTGTTGGTATTTCACTTTATATGAAAATGGTTGAAGATGAAATTAAACGTCAACGCGGAGAAAACGTGGAAGAGGAAGATACTGATACCCAAGCTTTAATTAATGTAAATACACATATTAGTGATACTTATGTATCTGATGAAGATATTAAAATTGAAATACATCAAAAGATTAATGAAATTGATTCTTATGAAAAGATGTTAGAAATAAAAAGTGAACTTGAAGATAGATTTGGTAAAGTTACTGATGATATGCTTGTTTATATGTATGAAGAATGGTTTGAAAAACTTGCTAAAAAATATAATATTAAACAAGTTATCCAAACAGATAGAAGTATTGAAATTACTTTACCTGAAGAAATATCAAGTAATATTAAAGGTGATAAGCTTTTAATCGAGGCTATGAACTTATCAAGAAGTTTTAATATAAAATATGTTAATAAGAAAATTAGTA
>URWD01000018.1 GCA_900551525.1 uncultured Mycoplasmatota bacterium | reverse complement strand
ACGCCAAAATAATATAAAATAACAATAATAATTTTCTAGAAAAATAAGAAAAATAAGAAATAAAATAAAAAAATAAGAAAATATATCGCAATAAGTAAAAAACTTTTTTAATTTTTGTACGTAAAACGACAAATAAATCGTAAGGTTTGTACTAAAATACAACTAAAGAAAAGCGAAAGAAAAAATCGCTAAACAAAAGTTAAAGGAGTAAGAGGTGGAGAGAATGTTTCAAAATATTTCAAAAGGCACAAAAGAAAATTACGAAGAAAACGTTCAATACGAAGGAGAAAGCAAATTAAAAGATATATTAAAGAAAAATTTAACAGTTCAAAATTGCATAATGTATGCATTAACACTTATGTTATCGTTAGTTGGTGGCAAGGATAGTGCAATATTTACAAGTATTGCACCATTCGGTTTTGCAATGGTTGCAGCTTCTGTTGGAGCTAGAATACCAGTTGCAATAGTAACACTTATAACACTTATAGGAACTACTATAAAATTTGGTGGAAATGGGCTTTTATTTTATATATTAACATTGTTAATATTTTTAGCATTTATATTAATAAAAAGACCAATAGAAGACGAAGATAGAAACGAGCAAATAAAAGTCGGAGCTCCAATTGCTATAGCTGTATTATTAGTACAAGTTGCTAAGATGGTATTTAAAGGTTTTTTATTATATGACTTAGCATACAGCTTAATGCTTGCAATAACAACGTTCATACTTTACAAAATATTTGTAAATGCCATAACAGTATTTAGAGATTACAAAATAAAAACAGCATTTTCCATAGAAGAAGTTATGGGAGCAGGTTTAATGCTTGCGATTGCTGTAAATTGTTTAGGATCTGTTTCAATATTTGGTTTTAATTTAAGAAACATATTAAGCATACTAATTGTATTAGTAATGGGTTGGAAAAATGGAATGCTTGTTGGAGGAACAACAGGAATTACAATAGGAACTGTAATTGGAATTTTAAATGGACAAGATGTAACAATGCTTGCAGCATATGCAATATCTGGACTAATTGCTGGAATTTTAAATAAACTTGGAAAAGCAGGAGTAATAGTAGGTTTCATAATGGGTAACATTGTTTTATCTTATGTTGCAAATGGAAACACAATAGAAGTGATAAAATTTCAAGAAATACTAATTGCTGCATTAGGACTTCTTGCAGTACCAAAAACTTATAAAATAAAAATATCAGACATTATAAGTGAAAACTATTGCCAGAAACAACAACAAGAACTCTAGAAGAAAACAAAGAAACAATAAATAAACTCGCAAGTATGTCAGATACAATTTCTCAAATGGCAAAACAATACGAAAATGCAGCAGCAACAATAGTTACAGACGAAGAACTAGAAGAACAGCAAAAACTAGGAAGAGAAGTATTCGAAGAAGAACTTGCAAATAACCTAGAAGGCAAAGAAGACAATCTTTTATACAATGACATAATAGAAAATACAGAAGGAATTTTAGATGAAATATTCGAGCAATTAATACAAAGAGAAGTAATAACAAGCAAAGATATTGTAAAAATATTTGCAAACCATAATAATTACATAATGGGATTTGACCCAGAGGAAAAAGAAGACATAGTTGCAAAAAGTAATATAGACGATATGGTAAGAGCTATAAATTCCGCATACAGAGTAAGTAAGTTAAACTTTATATGGAAGAAAAAGCTAGATGAAAACAAAAAAACAATGTCTAGCCAACTAAACGGAGTATCAGAGGCACTATCAAATTTAGCTAGCCAAATAGATACAGAAGAACAAGATCCATATGCATTAGAAAAAGAAGAAATAAAAACACTTATTAAAGACAAAGAAATATCTGTAAAAGATATTAGTATAAAACAAGAAGAAAGTGGTAGATATAATATAAACTTATACACAAATGTGTGTAATTCTGTGGATGGAACAAGCTGTAACATCAAGCAAATTGCAAAAGTTTTGCAAAAAGTTTTAAAAGAAAAAATGGTTTTACAAAAACAAAAATGCGGACTACGTGCAAATGATGATACCTGCATGTTTAAGCTAGTATCAGAAGATAATTTCACAATGCAAGTTGGAATTGCAAAAAGCAAAAAAGCAGATTCAATAATATCTGGAGATACAACAACTCAAACAAAATTAGAAGATGGTAAATATTTACTTGCAATTAGTGATGGAATGGGTTCTGGACCAGAGGCTAGAAAAAGTAGCAAAATAGCAATAAAAATGCTAGAAAGGCTGTTAACATCAGGATTTAACAAAGATACAGCTCTAAAATTAATAAACACAACCATATCTGCAAATACAGAAGACGATATGTATGCAACATTAGATGTAAACATATTGGACTTATATAAAGGCGAAATGGACTTCATCAAAAATGGAGCTTGTCCAACATTTATAAAGAGAAATGGAAAAGTAGAAGTACTAAAATCTATAGCATTACCAACAGGAATATTAGACAATATAGATTTAATAGAATACAATTATAAGCTAGAAGATGGAGACATAATTGTAATGTGCAGTGACGGAATTTTAGATTCAAACAAAGAATATGCTAGTAAAGAACTTTGGGTACAAGAAGTTTTAGAAGATGTAGAAACAGATGATAGCCAAAGAATAGCAGATATATTACTTAGCGAATCTAAAGATAACGACTTTGGAAAAGAAAAAGACGATATGACAGTAATTGTATGCAAAATAAATAAAAAAAATGGAAAAAGAAACTAGGCAATATTGCTTAGTTTTTTTTATGTTAGTATATTTATTTTACTTAATAATACTTTTTGTGTAAATCCTTTAATATAGCAGAAAATTTATATTTTCTATTGTATTTAACTCATAACTTGTGATATAGTATAAATGTTAAAAACTATAAACAAAAGAACTAAAAAGAGCTTTATCAAAAAGGAGAAATTTATGAGTAAAGGAAAAAGATACAACGGAACAGAAGCAAAGCTTAATATAAAAAAGGTTATAGCAGTAATCATAGCATTACTAGTAATAATAATGTTTATAGCCATAATAATAAGAACAATAAACCCACAGAAAAAAACAAATACAGAAAAGAAAGCCGCAACAGCATATTATGTTGCATATGAAAATAATAAATGGGGAGTAATAGACTCATCTGGCAAAACAGTAATTACACCTAACTATGATGAAATGATTACAATTCCAAATAAAGAAAAACCAGTATTTATAGTAACTTACAATGTAGACTATACAAACAACACATATAAATCAAAAGTAATAAATGAAAAAGGACAAGACCTTTTCACAGATTACGAAAAAGTAGAAGCAGTACAAAATTACGACAAACAAAATAACATTTGGTATGAAACTACTTGCTTAAAAGTACAAAAAAATGGAAAATATGGACTAATAGATTTTTCTGGAAAAACATTATTAAATTGTGAATACGATGATATAACACCAATTACAGGACTAACACAAAGCTTAATTACAACTAAAGACAATAAAAAAGGATTAGTAAGTATTGCTGGAACCGTAATAATACCAAACGAATATGAACAAATTTCAGCATTAACAGATAGTTACGAAGATGGCTATATAGTAAAAAATAGTGATGGCAAGCTAGGAGTAATAGGCACAAACAAAAAAATATTATTACCAATACAATATAACGAAATAAAAAATGTCTATGAAAACAACATCTATGCTGTAAAAGAAGATAGCACATTAAAACTAATAAACACAAAAACAGACACAGAGGTAACTCTAAATTATGATGATATATCAGAAATAAATGATGGATATGCTATAGTAAAAAAATCAGATAAATATGGTTTAATAACGGTAACAGGAGAAGAAAAAATATCTCCACAATACGATAGTTTAAGCTACATTTATCAAAATTACTACATAGCAAACAAAGAAAACACATATGGAATTATAGACAAAGACAATAGCGAAAAAGTAGAATTTAAATATAACTATATATCATATGTAAAAGATGCAGACATATTACTTGCGGACACAACTTCTGCCAATACAGATTTATTAGATAGCAACTTTAATGTAAAACTAACAGGAGTATTATCAGAAATAAATGTAAACAAAGGCTACCTAAAAATAAGAGAAAATTCAAACTATCAATATTATAACTTTAAATTTGAAAAGAAAAAGAACACAGAAATATTTACAACAAATACATTATTCTTAGCAAAAAAAGATGGCAAATTTGGATATGTAGATAAAAATGGAGTAGTAGTAATAAACTACATATATGATGATGCAACAGAACAAAATGCTTCAGGATTTGTAGCTGTAAAAAAAGATGGTAAATGGGGAGCAATAAATTCAAAAGGACAAACAGTAGTGGAACCTAAATACGAAATGACAAATAATGTACTAATAGACTTCATAGGAGAATGGCATTTATCAGAAGACGCAAATGCAGGATATTATACAAAATAAAATGTAAATATTAAAGAAAGGAAAAAAATGGAACTAAAGACCAAATATCAATATACATATTTTATATATCCATACTTAGTTGACCAGAAAAAATATGATAAATATTTATTAAAACTGTTAAACAATAGTAATTGCAAAATAAAAGAGTTCGAAAGCCAAAAAGATGCAGATTTATATTCATATTTTCTACCAAAAGTAAGAGATATGTTATTCTGGTCTATGGATTACACAAAAAATAAAACAGAAAAACTAAGAAAAATGGAAAGTGGTATAGACTTGAGTCTAAAATTAAAAATGAAGTTACTGTCAGGACTTCGGATAATACTATGGAAAATGGAGATAATGCTTATACTCAAGAAATTAATTGGGAAAAATATTATGGTAAATTAGATAAAGGCCATTATAGGATAGTTAAAGAAGTAAAAGCAGATCTTTATATAGTTGCTGAATTTGATATTTAAGAAATTTAAGAAAATATAGCTCAATTTATTGGTTATATTTTTTCTTTTTGTAAAAATGTTGAAAATATGCGTGAAATTGTTTGCAATGTGTCAAAAAAAGTGATATAATAGTAACGATTTTTAACAAGGGGATAAAGGGGAATGTTATGGCTTATATAAAAGATGAAGAAATAAATGAAATTAGAAGTCGTGCTAATATAGTTGATATTATTTCTAGCTACCTAAATGTTAGCCAAAAAGGAAAAAACTATGTTTGCCTTTGTCCATTTCATAATGACCATTCACCAAGTTTAATTATTTCACCAGAGAAACAAATATTTAATTGTTTTACATGTCGAACTGGGGGAAATGTTTTTACTTTTGTGATGAAGTATGAAAATGTTTCATTTCTAGAAGCAATCAAAATTGTTGCGGATAAGATTGGTTATAATCTAAATGTTAAAGATTTGAATGTTAATGTAGATAGTAAGAATAAAGAAGATTTTGAAATTTATGATTTTGCCAGTAAGTATTATACTAATAATATAAATACCACAGATGGTATAAAAGCTCGTGAATATTTAAGCAAAAGAGGTATTAATGATGCTATTATTAAAGAATTCAAGTTAGGACTTGCTTTAAATGAAAAAGATACATTTTATAAAATAGCAAGTAAAAAGGGTTGGAGTATAGATACTCTAGATAAACTAGGTCTTATTAATAAAGTCAATGCAAATATTTATGATACATTTATAAATAGAATTGTTATTCCAATAGAAAATTTAAAAGGAGAAGTTGTTGGTTTTACAGGAAGAATATTTAATGGTGAAGATAATACAGCAAAGTATTTAAATACAAAGGAAACAGAGATATTTAAAAAAAGCAGTTTATTATTTAATTATCATAATGCTAAAAACTTTATTAGAGAAAAAAGATGTGTTATTGTAGTTGAAGGTAACATGGATGCCATAAAGATGAGTGCTAAAGGATTTAAAAATGTTGTGGCACTTATGGGAGTTGCTTTATCTAATGAACAAATTGATATTTTGAAAAGATTAAAGGTGCCAGTAGTTTTAATGCTTGATAATGATAATGCTGGATTGGAAGCAACTGTAAAAAATGGTGAAATTTTAATAAATAGTGGCATTGATACAAGTGTTGTAAGATTAAGTGGTGCTAAAGACCCAGATGAATATATAGAAAAATATGGCATAGATGCCATGGATAATAATATAAATAATGCTATTAAATATATAGATTTTAAAATAGAATATTTAAAGAAAAATAAAAATTTAAATAACATGGAAGATATGATTACTTATGTAAAAGAAGTAATTAATAGCTTAAATAATCAGGATGACTTGACAAAAGAGCTAATTATATCTAAAATAAGCAAGGACTACCAAATTGATGTAGACGTTTTGAAAAAGGCTATGGTAAATGTTCCTATGAAAAAGGAAATAAAAGAAGAAATAATAAGGCCTAAAATGTCTAAATATCAAAAAGCTAGTCATAAAGTACTATATTACATGCTTATGGATACTAAGTACATTAGTATATATAAAAATGCACTTGGGTACTTTAAAGAAAGGATAGAAAGAGTTTTAGCTAGTGAAATAGAATATTTTGCTAAGGAAAATAATAATATTGATGTAGCGGATTTTACAACGTATATGATGGATAGAGAAGATGAATACGAACTTTTACAAATAATTTTAAGTGAAAATGGGAATACTTCTATAAGTGATGATGAGTTTGAGTCGTGTGTAAAAGCTATATTAAATATTTATAAAAAGGAAGAAATAGAAAAGCTTAAAAGTAAAATTGCAGAAGAACTTGATCAAAGTGAAAAGGAAAAATTACTTGAAAAGCTTATTGATTTAAAAAGGAAGTGTGAATAATGGAAACTATTAAAACTTTAGAAGAAAGAGAAAATACTTTAATAGAAAAAGGTAAAGTAAAAGGATTTATTACTTATGAAGAGTTAGCACTCGAATTAAAAGGCTTAGATATTGATAATGATGCTTTAGATAATTTATATAATAAATTAGTTGATAATAATATTGCAGTTGTTGCTGAAGCTGATGTAGATAGCGATACTGGTGAAGCTAAGATTAAAGAAGAAGAAAAAGAAGAAATAATGCTTAGTGATGAAGATATAACTAAAGATGTTAATATTAATGATCCAGTTAGAATGTATTTAAAAGAAATAGGAAGAATTCCACTTCTTTCAACTGATGAGGAAGCTGAAATATCTAAAAGAGTTGCTTTGGATGATCCTGAAGCTAAAAGAATTTTGGCTGAATCAAATTTACGTTTAGTTGTATCAATTGCTAAAAGATATGTTGGTCGTGGACTTTTATTTTTAGATTTAATTCAAGAAGGCAATATTGGTCTTATGAAAGCTGTTGAAAAATTTGATTATGACAAAGGATATAAATTTTCAACTTATGCTACATGGTGGATTAGACAAGCAATTACTAGAGCACTAGCAGATCAGGCAAGAACTATTCGTGTTCCAGTTCATATGGTTGAAACAATTAATAAAATGAGTAGAGTTCAAAGACAACTTACTCTAGAACTCAATCGTGAACCTAGTGAAGAAGAAATTGCTAAAAAAATGGGAGTTGGTGTAGACAAGGTACGTGAAGTATTAAAAATTAGTCAAGAACCAGTATCTTTGGAAACTCCGATTGGTGAAGAAGATGATTCACATTTAGGTGATTTTCTAAAAGATGAATCTAGTTTGTCACCAGAAGAATATACAGAAAATGAAATACTAAAAGAAGAAATTAAAGAAGTTTTAATGTCACTTCAAGCTAGAGAACAAGAAGTCTTAGAACTTAGATTTGGTTTACTTGATGGAACATGTCATACTCTTGAAGAAGTTGGTAAAAAGTTTAATGTAACCAGAGAACGTATAAGACAAATTGAAGCAAAAGCTTTAAGAAAATTGAGACATCCATCTCGTGCTAAAAAATTAAAGGATTTCTTAGAAGAATGATAAGAATTAAAGCTTTAGCAAGTTTAGTAGATAAAGATAGTAGACTAGTAGATATTGGTACTGATCATGCGCTTTTACCAATTTATCTTTATGAAAATGAAATAACTAAAAAAGTTACTGGTAGTGATATATCAAGTAATGCCTTAGAATTTGCTAAAAATAATTTAAAAAAACATAATTTAAGTGATAAAATAAAGCTTATTGTTAGTGATGGTTTTACTAATTTAAATGATGAATATGATACAGCAGTTATTTCAGGAATGGGTACAGATACAATAAAAAAAATATTAGATAGAGAAAATCTACCTAAGAAATTAATTATATCTAGTCATAAAAATGTAGATAAGCTACGGTTATTTATGAATAAAAAAGGTTATAAAATAATAAAAGAAATTACTTTAAAAGATAATGACATTTATTATGATATGATAAAATATGAAAAGGGAATAGAAACTTTAAGTAATTATGATATATTAGTTGGTAAAAGTAATGATACAGAATATAAATTGTATATTTTAGATAAGTATAAAAGGATATATAAAAAATCTAAAAATGATAAATATTTGGAATATATAAATATTATTGAAAGAAAACAGGATTAGGAGAAGAATTAGTTAAAACACTTGGAGTAACAGTTTTTGTTACTTCTTTTTTTGGGGTAACATCTATTGTTTTAGTATTGCTGCTTTTATTAAATTCTTTTGCAATTTCTAATACTTTTTTTGCGTTTGACATCATTGGTTTTATTTCTTTATAAATCGGTATTGCTTGATTTACAATTCCTAGTCCTTTGGAAATACCTGATAAAACTTTGGTTAAACTAAGAGAACTTCTGGCTATATTGGTACCGAACATATACAATCACCTATATAATTATATGAAAAAATATCAATAATTGATTGTATTATTTAAAGAAATTTGTTATACTTAGATATAGTAAAGGGTGTTGTAATATGATTACAGAGGATGTTAAATCAAATAATGCTAATCCATTTATAGTTATTTTAAATATATTTAAATATGCTTTTGTTGGTCTGAAATATATCTCTTATGAATTGTGGGTCGATTTATATAATGGCGCAAGTTATAGAGTTGATAAGACATATCAAAGTACAAAACAAGCCTTTATGACTGAAGAAGATAAAATTTATGAAAGAACAAAAAGAAAAGTAAAAAAAGAAAAAGTTTATAAATATAGTGCTAAAACACTTGCTAAGTTAGAACAAGAAAAGAAAGAATTGTTAGTTGATTTACAAACTGCAGGTGCTACTAGAAGTAAAGAACCACATGTATATTACTATAAAGCTAGAGATAATACTGGTAGAATTATAACTGGAACGATGAATGGTTTAAGTAAACTAGATATTAATGCTTATTTACTTAATGAAGGCTATGATGTTTATGTTATAAAGACATCTCCATTTATTGATTTTGCTTTTAAAGATTCTTCATTTCTTGGTAAAAAAATGTCTACTAAAGATTTGATATTTTGGCTTACTCAGTTATCTACTTATATTAAAGCAGGACTTACATTAAATGAGTCTGTTAAAATTCTTACAACACAAATGAAGGGTAATAAAGCAAGAACTACTGCTTTTAAAGCAATTTCTTATGAACTTACTTTGGGTGAAAGTTTTTCTTCAGCCTTAGAAAAACAGGGAACTATGTTTCCAGCATTACTTATTAATATGATAAAAGCTGCTGAAGCAAGTGGTACATTAATTGAGACTTTAGATGATATGGCTGCATATTATACTGAAATGGATGAAACAAAAAAACAAATGAGAAGTGCTATGACATATCCGTTAATTGTATCAATTTTCTCTGTTTTAGTAATTATATTTATTATGGTTTATGTAGTACCTCAATTTGAGAAAATATATGAAGATCAAGGTGCACCTGTTACGGGAATTACTAAGTTTGTTATTAATTTTAGTATGTTTATTAAAAATGATTGGTATTTGGTACTTATATTTCTAGCAATAGGTATAACTGCTATGGTACTTTTATATAAACATGTAAAGGCTTTTAGAACTAGTATGCAAATATTTTTTATGAAAATACCAGTTATTAAAGATATTATAATTTACAATGAACTTACAATATTTAGTAAAACTTTTGCTTCACTTTTACGTAATAATGTATTTATAACAGATAGTATGGATATTTTAAGTAAAATTACTAATAATGAAATATATAAGTCTATTCTTTATAAGACAATTCAAAATATTGTTAAAGGTGATAAGATAAGTGATGCTTTTAAAGATCATTGGGCTATTCCTGATGTTGCATATTATATGATAGTTACTGGTGAGTCAACTGGTGAGCTAGCTGAAATGATGCAAAAAGTAAGTGATTATTATCAAGGACTTCATAAAAATATGATTAATAGCTTAAAAGCGTTTATTGAACCAATTATGATAGCATTTTTAGCTGTTGTTGTTGGGGGCATTATTATTGCTGTTATTATTCCAATGTTTAATTTATATGGAACTATTCAAAATAGTTAAGGAGGGTTTTGATGAAAATATTATCATTTATATTAGGAACCATTTTAGGCTCCTTTTATCTTGTTTTAGGGACTAGACTTCCAAAGAATGAAGATATTGTTAAATCTAGAAGTAGATGTGATAATTGTAAAAAGGTATTAAAATGGTATAATTTAATACCTTTAGTATCTTTTATAGTTCAAAGAGGTAAATGCACTAGTTGTGGTGAAAAAATTAGTAGTGAACATTTTATTGTAGAACTTATAACTGGTCTATTATTTTTACTTACAAGTATTTATTTTCCTTTTGGTTATAATTATTTGACAGGCTTAATTATTGTGTCTTTAATGGTTATTATATTTATATCTGATTTTAAGTATATGATTATTTTAGATTCACCACTCATCGTATCAATAGTTCTTATAATTATTTTAAAATTAATTTATTTTGGTTTTAAAACAACAATATATAGCATAATATCTGGTTTAATCTTATTTTTAATTATGCTTTTAATAGAAAACCTTGGAAGCTTAATACTAAAAAAAGATTCTCTAGGTGGAGGAGATATTAAATTCGCATTTTTAATGGGACTTACATTAGATGTAAAACTTGGTATAGTTGCTTTAGTTTTGTCAACTTTTTTAGCTCTTCCTTATGCTGTTGCAAGTGTAAAAATAATGAAAAGTCATGAGTTCCCGTATGGACCATTTTTAGCTGGTGCTTTATTTATAGTTTTCTTTCATCTTGATAAGTTTACTAATTTAATAAATTTTCTGTTTGCAATTTAAAAACGACTTAAATAAGTCGCTTTTGTTTTGAAAAAAAGTTTTTACATTCAGTTGATTGGACGTTTTCATGCAAATTCTCTTTGCTAAATAAATATTATCATATCATTTATATATTTGTCAAGTATAAATGTAGCTAAATTTTATAGTATTTTATTACCATAATACTTTGTTAAAATAATAAATGTTTTGATGAAAACACTTGCTTTATTTTAATGACCATGATATACTTTATTCATGGAATATCCAGTTGGTTGGATGCTACCTCATTTATTCAGAAATGAAGGTGAGGTGATGCACATGAATGCAAAAGATACATTTATCTTAATGCAATTCTGCATTATAATTTATTTATTAATTATAAAATAAAAAAGCATCTAAATCAACGAGGTTGATTTAGATGCAACCAATATTTATTCGGTAACATCCAATCTCGGTGAAAACTGGATGTTCCATTTTAATTTATGCAAATTTCCTTTGCTATATACATATTATCATATAAAACTTAGATTGTCAAATTATATTTGATTAAAAGTGATGCTTTTATAATTTTTAATTGATATAGTTGTTTATAAGAGGTTAACTTTAGATATTTGCAAAGAATAAAATATATCAATTAATAAGTTAACTTTTTTAAATACTTAATGTTTAGGAGAACTACAAATAAAATATTTATTATCTCTGCTATAACTAGACTGTAAATACCTATGTGACAAAGTGATAAAATTGCCATAACTAAAAGCTTTAAAATAACTCCCCATAAAGTTATATTCATAGTAACTTTAGCATAACCTAAGGCTTGAAGACTTGATGTAAGAACACCTTCTAAGTAAAATAGTACAAAGAATGGAGCAAGGACTTTGATGTAATTAGAACCACTTGTGGTATTATATAATGAAAAAAGTAATGTATCTCGGAAGGTAAAAATAATAAATGAGAAGAATATACCTATTAAAAGAGCAAATATTATGCTTTGGTGTATTCTTCTTTTTATCATTTTAGTATTGTTTTCACCATGAAATTTACTTATTTCAGGTAATAGTGATGTAGATATGGCAGCAATAAAGAAACCTGGCATAGTAAGTAGTGCAAGAGAGTAGGCATTATAAGCACCGTATTCACGTAATATATACGAAGACGGATAACCTGAAAATAAAAGTAAATTGGTAAGTATAATTGGTTCTAAGAAATAACCTATATTACCAATTATTCTACTTGATACTGTAGGTACTGAAATATTCAAAATATCTTTGGTATGTTTTTTACTTGGAAGTAAATTAGTTTTAAAATCAATATGTTTAGGAATAAAAAATAAAAATACAATAATTGATGATATTTCCGATATTATAGTTAAAAGTATTAAACCTATGACAGCATGCATTACTGATTTTTCCATAAGAATTGGTAAAACTATAACTATTATAATGAGTCTAATAATTTGCTCAATTATGTTACTTGTTGCATGTGGTACCATGTTTTGTTTGCCTGCAAAATAGCCTTTTAAAACTGATGAAATTGATACAAAAGGTAAAGTAAGTGCAAAAGCAAGTAATATTGGTGATGCAAGCGGTTCTTTTAAAAGTGTAGTTGCTAGAAAGTCACGGGTAAGTAAAATAAGCAAAATAAGTAAAAAATTAATAGATAAAATTAAAAATGCTGCAGATGTAAGAATACGTATGGAACGTCCTTTATTTTCTGAAACGAGTTTTGATATAGAAATTGGGATGGCAAGAGTTGCAATTGTAAGTAAAAGAGAATATGTAGGAGCTGCAATAGCATATAAACTTATTCCATATTCACCAATTATACGAGTGTAAATAACTTTGATAATAAATCCTAATATTTTAGTTAGAAAACCACTACAAATAAGTATTAAAGTTGATTTTATAAATAAATTTTTTTTCATGTTGTGCTATTTCTCCTTTATTTAAATACAAAAATGTTATATAATAAATATATGTTGGAGGGTGGTTATTTTGCCAGATACAATTACATTTGATGAACTTATTCCATCTCTTTCTAAAAGAGATGATTTTGAGACTATAAAAAGAGCTTATGAATATGCTTTTAATGAACATAAGGGGATGAAAAGACTTACTGGTGATGATTTTATAACTCATCCTTTGGAAGTTACTAAAATACTTATGGAACTAAATGTCGATGATACAACAATTATTGCATCACTTTTACATGAAGTTATAAATAATGGTTCGAAAACTTATGAAGATTTAGTGGAAGACTTCGGAGAAGATATAGCTAAGATTGTTTTAAGTGTGTCTAAAATTAATAAGTTAGAACTTCCTGATAATAATGAGTCTAGTGTTATATATTTAAGAAAGATACTTGTTGGTCTTGCTGAAGATGTTAGAGTTTTATATATAAAACTTGCAGATAGACTTCATAACATGAGAACTAACTGGGCAATTAATCCTCAGAAACAAAAACAAAAAGCTGAAGAAACTATGTCTGTATTAGTGCCAATTGCTCATAGACTTGGTATTAATTCAATTAAAAGTGAACTGGAAAATTTATCACTATATTACTTAAAACCAGATGTTTATAATGATATACTTGAAAAACTAAATGAAACTGTTGATGAATTAAATGATTGTCTTGAAGAAATGAAAGAAAGTTTAATAGAACTTTTAACAGATGCTGGAATAAAATTTGAAATAAAAGGAAGAGTTAAAAGTGTATATAGTATTTATAATAAACTTTCTAATGGTAAAGAATGGAATAAAATATATGATATACTAGCACTTCGTATTTTTGTTAATGAAGAGTCTGAATGTTATCAAGTTATTGGTTTAATTCATTCAAGATTTAGACCAATGCCAAAGAGATTTAAAGATTATATTGCAAGTCCTAAAGAAAATATGTATCAATCACTTCATACTACAGTTTATGGAGTTGAAGGCCATGTTTTTGAAGTTCAAGTTAGAACTTATGAGATGGATGAAATTGCTGAAAAAGGTATTGCAAGTCACTGGTCATATAAAGAAAAAGGTGCTAAGAAAATTCAAAACGTGATGGAACAAAAACTTGAAATGTTTAGAAATGTTATTGAAGCTAGCCATAATGATACTGATGCTGATTTCGAAAACATTGTTAATAGTGATATCTTTAGTGATTTAATTTATACTTATACTCCGAAGGGAGATGTTGTAGAACTTCCAATAGGTTCAACTCCGATTGATTTTGCTTATAGAATACATTCTCATGTTGGTGATACTACGGTTGGGGCCATTGTAAATGATCAAATTGTACCACTTTCTTATGAACTTAAAAATGATGATGTAGTCAATATTAAAACAAATAATAATAGTTCACCTAATAAAGATTGGCTTTCATTTGTTAAAACTAGTCAAGCTAAAAATAAAATAAAAGCATATTTTAGTAAACAAGATAAAGAAGAATATATTCAAAAAGGTAAAAGTATTTTAGAAGCAGAACTTAGAAAAAGAAAATTATCATTTAATGATGTTTTAAATAATGAAACAATTAATAAGATTGTTAAAGATTTAAAGATGAAAGATTTAGATGAAATATATTTAAGTATTGGTTCTTTAAGATTTACTGCAAGTTATATTATTAATTTAACTAAAGAGGATAAACATGAAGTAGATGATGCTTTATTTGAAAGAAAAGTTAATACACCAAAAATTAATTATAAAAGTGATATATTAGTTGAAGGCATTCCTGATATTATGGTTAATATTGCTAAATGTTGTATGCCAATTAAAGGTGATGAGATAGTTGGTTATATTACTAAAGGACAAGGAATAAGTGTTCATAAAAAAGGTTGTAGTAATGTTCCAAATAATGATAGAGTTGTTAGTGTTTCATGGAATATGGATGCAAGCAATTATTATTTTACTAATATTTATGTTTCTGTTGCTGCAGGTTTTGATTTACTTGTTAATATCATAACTGAAGTTGGTAAAATGGGATGTATTGTAAGAAGTTGCAATACTAAAGAATTTGATAATAAAACGGTGTATGAACTTAATGTTAGAATAAAAGATAAAGAAGAATTAGATAATGTTATGAAAAATATTAGAAAAATACATAATGTTATAGATGTAAAGGATGAAATGTAATGAGAGTTGTTGTACAAAGAAGTAAAAAAAGTAATGTTTATGTCGATGGTAAACTTGTAAATGAAATAGATAATGGTATGGTTTTACTTGTTTCATTTACACAAGGGGACACAGAAGATAATATTTTAAAAATGGTTAAAAAAATAGCTAATTTAAGAATATTTGATGATGAGGCTGGTGTTATGAATAAATCTATTTTAGATGTAGGTGGAGAAATTTTATCTATTTCACAGTTTACTTTATATGCTGATACTACGAAAGGTAATAGACCATCATATTTTAAAGCTTTAAATGGTGATGAAGCAATTAAGCTATATGAAAAATTTAATGAAGAAATGAATAAATTAGTTCCAACTAAGCCAGGTATCTTTGGAGCTGAAATGATGCTTAATATTACTAATGATGGACCAATAACAATTTTGTTGGAGTTTTAAATGAAATTTTTAAATAAGTATAAAACTATAATTACTTATTTAGTATCAAGTCTCTTATCTTTTGGAGTTGATTTACTAGCTTTTAGTATATTTCTTTATTTTATTAAAGGTAAATTTTGTGAAGATATACTAATATCATCATATTTAGCAAGAACAATATCTAGTATATTTAATTATGTTGTAAATAAAAAAATGGTATTTAAAAATACTGTTAAGAAAAACTTTAAAGCTTTTATAGAATACTTTGTTTTAGTTATAGTTAATATTACCATATCTGGAACTTTAGTTACAAAAATATATAAGTATATTCATTATAATGCAACATTTATAAAAGCATTAGTGGATGGAGTAATATTTATAGTTAATTATTTTTTACAAAAGTATGTCATATTTAAAAATAAAGAAAATATTATAAAATAACTAGACAAACATATAAAAAAGTAGTATAGTTTAGTTATAAATTTATTGGCAAACCAGTAATTAATAAAAGTTTTATAGAGAGCTAATGTTTGGTGAAAGTTAGTAAATGGATATTAATGAAGATAGTGTCTTAAAAGTAAACGGGTAAGCCCGATATAGCAGATAAAATTAAGATGCATAGAGTTCTATGAATTAAGGTGGCACCGCGGATTATTATTCGTCCTTAAGCTATATTAATTTATAGAGCTTTTTTACATATTAAGGAGGATATTATGAAAGGAAATATGTATAGAGATATTTATTGTGGAGAAGTTGATTCTTCATATATTGGCAAAGAAATTAAATTAGCTGGTTGGGTTAATAGTATAAGAAACTTAGGTAATTTGATATTTGTTACTTTAAGAGATGAAACCGGTATAGTACAACTTATTAGTGAAGATGGAGATTTATTTAAAGATGTACATAAAGAAGCAACAGTTACAATTACAGGACTTGCTGAAGCAAGAACACCAGATATGGTTAATAAGAATATGAAAACTGGTGAAGTAGAAGTTAGAGTTAAAACTTTAGAAGTTCTTGGGGATTGCACTAATGTACTTCCATTTGAAATTAATAAATCAAAAGAATCTAATGAAGATACAAGACTTAAATATCGTTATTTAGATTTAAGAAATAAAGAAGTACATGATAATATTGTTTTTAGAAGTAAAGTTATTGATTTTATCAGAAGTACAATGAAAGATTTGGATTTTTTGGAAGTTCAAACTCCGATTATAACTGCGACAAGTCCAGAAGGAGCCAGAGATTTTATTATACCATCAAGAAAATTTGCTGGTAAGTTTTATGCACTACCTCAGTCACCACAAATATTTAAACAATTATTAATGGTTTCTGGGTTTAATAAATATTTTCAAATAGCACCATGTTTTAGAGATGAAGATCCAAGAAGTGATAGATTATATGGAGAATTTTATCAACTTGACTTTGAAATGAGTTTTGCAACTGATGAAGATGTTTATAAAGTTGGTGAAAAAGTATTTTATGATGTATTTACTAAATTTAGTGATTTAGAGGTAAGTAAACCACCTTTTAGAAGAATTAAATTCAAAGATGCAATACTTAAATATGGTAGTGATAAACCAGATTTAAGAAACCCACTTATCATTGAAGATATAACTGATATTATGGAAAAAACTGATTTTGCTCCATTTAAAAATACTGTTGTTAGATGTATTAAAGTAAAAAACTTAGAAAAATCTAATTCTTGGTTTAAATCTATTGAAGAATATGTTAAAGGTATTCATGGTAATTTAGGTTATATTAAAGTTAGTGAAGGGTTAGAATTAAAATCATCACTTGCTAAATTTATGAATGATGATGTTAAGAAAGAACTTATAGAAAGACTTAACTTAAAAGAAAATGATGCCCTATTTATTGTAGCAGATCCTAAAAGATGTGCAAGAATAATGGGAAACCTACGTACTAAACTTGGAAATGAACTTAATTTAATTGATAAAAACAAATATGAGTTCTGTATTATTAATGATTTTCCTTTCTATGAAGAAAATGAAGAAACCGGAGCTATTGAATTTTCTCATAATCCGTTTAGTATGCCAAAAGGAGGATTAGATGCTTTAAATAATAAAAATCCATTTGAAATTGAAGCATATCAATATGACTTTGTTTGTAATGGTTATGAAATGGCTAGTGGTGGAGTTAGAAATCATTCACCAGAAGTGCTAAAGAAAGCTTTTGAACTTGTTGGCTATGATGAAGACGTAGTTAAGTCTAAATTTCCAAGTCTATATGAAGCATTTAAATATGGGGCACCACCTCATGCTGGAATGGCACCTGGAATAGATAGAATTATAATGCTTCTTAAAAATGAAGAAAATATCAGAGAAATAGTACCATTCCCAATCGGTGCAAATGGTGCAGATGCAATGATGGGGTGTCCTAGTGAAGCTTTTCCAATTCAACTTAAAGAAGCACACATTAAAATAGATAATTAGAAGGCAATCATTATGTTAAGAAGGGTTGATATTAGTAAGATAAACTTAGATAAAGCATATTTTCATTTTACAAATAAAAATAATATTGATAGAATAGCTTTAAACAATTTACTTCCTAAGATCGGAGAAAATTCTTCGATGATTGAAGAAACAGAAAAGATTTTCTTTTCAATTGGTGCTAGTGGCATTTTAAAAGTACAAGATGTTTGGCTTAAGTGGATGATGAATAGAATGTACGGAGAATGTAATCTTAGAAAAAAATATGATGGTGATGATTATAGTGGTAAACTTCATGCCTGGATTCAAGAATTTTTATCTAAAGAGTATAAAAATGATGAAACGAAAAAGAATGCTTTATTTACTAAATATTATCATGATATGCTAGAGAATGTTTATTTGGATCTTAATTTAACTAATGGATATGATTATGACAAAAATGATTATGATGAAGTGAAAATGAGATTAAATAAAGATACTAATTCTATAGAGTATTTACTTATGAAGGAAATGTATGGCTCTTATAGTGATACCACAAATAATAATATGGAAAGCTGGAACATGCATACAATTAGAAATAGATATGTTAAGTCTAGACTAATTCGAGTTGTAACTTATAAAGATAAAGATTTGACAGTTATAGAAATGTTGAAACTTATATATGAAAAATATAAGGATACAGATTATGATTTATTAGATGATTTTATGCTTTGGCTAAAGGAGAATGAAGAGAAGTAGTTATTTTGGGTAATGAAGTTAAAATTTGAATAAATTTATGGAAATAGTATTCTATTTCCTTTTTAAATGTGATAAAATAAGAAATATTGAAAGGACTGATATGAGTGATAAGTTTAAGTAAAGATGAAGCAAGATTATATAATTATATGATGGAAGTAATTGATCAAGTCATGGATAATTATGGATATGACTATGTAATTGGGAAAAACATAAGTAAAAAATATTACACTAATAATCTAGAAAACATAAATGTGTTTAATGAGTGTGATAGTATATTAGAAAAAGCGGAACTTATTAGTTTAGGTTATTATCTATTTAAAAGACTTGGACTTGAAGACGTAGAACTATCTATAAATAAGAACGATGAACTTTGTAATTTATTAGATATTCTTGATATTGAATATTTAAGTAATATTGATAGTGATAAACTAAAATGGAATTATATTTATGATGATGAAATAATAGGCACTGGTTCTCTTAATAGTTTTAAAGTAGATATTAAAAAATTGCTAAGTGTACTTATGAATAATATAAATAAGGATGCTTTAAATAGGGTAATTGATGTAAATATTATAGGAAATAGTGAAGAAGAATCTTATCATGCTTTGAAGATAGCTCAAGATTTAAGACTTAATAATATAAATACATTAATAAATGGCGAATATAATAGTAAATTTAATGTTATTCTTCATGAAGAAGACTTAAAAAAAGGCATAGTTAGTATAAGAGATAATCATTTAGAAGAAGAAATAAAAATAGATGAAGCAGAAATAACTGATTATCTTTTAGGTAATATTTAAGGTGTATGTATGGAGTATGAAAAAAGTATATTATTAAATTGGATATTTTATAATAATAATTTAACTTATAGTATTGAAGCAAGAGATGAGATAATAAAATTTGTAGATGAATACTATGAGGATGCTCTTTTAGCTTGTAGTTATCTTTATTCTAAGAAGCAAAATAGTACAAAAATATTTTTAGCAGTTGATAAAGGGACTTTAAAAGATTATATTTTGGGAATTAATAAAAAAATTATTGATAGTAGTACTGGTTCCCTTACAAGTTTGCTTAATAAAGTAAACTCTTATAAAGAATTATTCTTTACGGAAAATGTAAATAGATTTAAGAGAAATTTTGAAGAGGGGATAACTGGTAGCTGTCTAGAAAATTTATTAGTAAATTGGTTTGAAATAATAAATTTATTTCCAAAAGAAAGTATGGAATATTTAAATTTTATGAATTTAATAAAAAAATATGGAAATGAAGTTATTGATGCATTATTTATAAATTCAATGGGAAGTAATCGTGTTTATAAGTATTTTTTAAAGGCTTTAACTGATGGAGATTTTGAAAAGTTTGCAAATTATGTACGAGTTACTGCAAGAAATTTTGAAATTACTTATAAGGAAAAATATTATATTTTAAGAAATAAGTTTATTTTGGCATTAGAAGATGTTGTTTGTAAGACTCATGAAGATTTTACTGATAAAATATATGCTGAGGAAGAAAGAAAATATATAGATGATTATTTAAATGGAGAAACTCCAGAAAAGGAAGGAAAATTAAGATGACATTAAAAGAATTACAAAAAGAAGAAAGTAGGTATATTAATAAAGAAATTGAAATTAGTGGTTGGATTAGAAATCATAGACCTCAAAAAGAATTTGGTTTTATTGATTTTTCTGATGGTACTAGTTTTAAACATTTACAAGTTGTTTATACTAAAGGTTTAAATGACTTTGAAAAAATTGTGAAACTTCATAATGGCTCAAGTATTAAAGTAGTTGGCGATTATGTAAAATCTGAGGGTAGTGGTCAAGCATACGAACTAAAAGCAAAAACTATTGAACTTTTAGGTGACTGTCCAGAAGACTATCCTTTACAACCTAAAAAACATAGCATGGAATTTTTAAGAAGTATTGCATATCTTAGACCAAGAGCTAATACATTCCAAGCAGTATTTAGAGTTAGAAGTGTTGCTGCATATGCTATTCATAAATATTTTCAAGATAGAAACTATATTTATGTTCATACACCACTTTTAACAACTGCGGATTGTGAAGGTTCTGACCAAATGTTTAAGGTAACTACTTTTGATTTTGATAATTTACCTAAAAGAGATGGAAAAGTTGATTTTAGTAAAGATTTATTTAATAAAAAGACTTTTATTACTGGGTCTGGACAACTTCATGGGGAAACTTTTGCTTTAGCATTTAGTAAAATTTATACTTTTGGACCAACATTTAGAACAGAAAACTCAAATACTAAAACACATGCGAATGAGTTTTGGATGATTGAACCAGAAATTGCTTTTGCAGATTTAGAAGATTTGATGGATGTTGAAGAAGATTTCTTAAAATATATTGTTAAGTATGTTTTAGAAAATTGTCCAGATGAAATTGAATTTTTTGATAAATTTGTTGAAAAAGGATTAAAAGAAAAATTAGAAAAAGTAGTTAATAGTAGTTTTGTTAGAATTGACCATAAAGATGTAATTAATTTACTTAAAAATAGTGGTGAAGAATGGGAATTTACTCCGGATTATGATGATGATATAGCTAAAGAACATGAAAAATGGTTAACTAAGCATTTTAATGGACCTGTATTTGTTAAGAACTGGCCAAAAGATATTAAAGCATATTACATGAAACTTAATGAAGATGGTAAAACAGTAGCTGCAGTTGATTTGGAAGTTCCTGGGGCTGGTGAATTAATGGGTGGTTCTCAAAGAGAAGAAAAACTTGATGTTTTACTTGCTCGTATGGAAGAACTTGGAGCTGATAAAGATACTATAGATTGGTATTTAAATTTAAGACGTTATGGCGGATGCATTCACTCAGGGTTTGGGATGGGATTTGAAAGACTTATTATGTACTTAACTGGTATTGAAAATATTCGTGATGTTATTCCTTATCCAAGAACTCCAGGTTCATGTGAATTTTAGAGGTGCTTATGGGAAAAATAATTGCAATTGTTGGCATGTGCGGTAGTGGTAAATCTATTGCTAGTGGCTATTTAGAAGAAATAGGATATAAAAAAGTTTATTTTGGGGGAGTTACAATGGAAAAACTTAAAGAAGAAGGTTTTGAAGTTACTCCGGATAATGAAAAGATGATGAGGGAAAAGTTAAGAAGTGAGCTTGGTATGGGAGCTTATGCTATGGTGCTTCTACCTAGAATAAAGGAACTTGCTAAAGAAAATAATGTTGTTTTAGATGGACTTTATTCTTGGGATGAACTTAAGATTTTACAAAATGAGTTTGATATGACAACTATAGCTATTGTAGCAGATAAAAAACTTCGTTATCAAAGACTTAGTGAAAGAATAGAAAGGCCATTTAATAAAGAAGATGCAATTAAAAGGGATATTTCTGAAATAGAAAATATTGCTAAAGCTGGACCTATTGCATATGCTGATTATTATATATTTAATAATGGTACAATAATAGAATTTCATGATAGGTTAAAAGAAATACTTGCCCAAATTTAGTGTTGACAAAGATATGATTTTAGAGTAAAATTAGTACATATCGAATTTTTATGGAAAAATGAGTAATCTATTTTGAAACAGAAGAGAGGGCTAGCTGGTGTAAATGCCTTGTGAATATTTAGATGAAGAACAATTTTTCAAATAACATAAAACGCAGTAAATGTGATAAAAATAAATTGAGTCTAGAAAAGTAAGGTGGCACCGCGGGATTCTCGCCCTTACAAAGTTAGACTCTTTTTTTATTAAAGAAGGGTGAAGAAATATGAAAAAATTTAACAATAATGATTTTACTGAAAAAGATTTAGATAAGGAAGTATCTTTATTTGGTTGGGTTAATAAAAGAAGAGATATGGGTGGTGTCATATTCGTTGATTTAAGAGATCGTTCTGGTATTATACAAGTAGTATTTAATAGAGGATTTTTAAAGCAAGAATTTGAAATTGCTGAATCTTTAAAAAATGAATATTGTATTAAAGTTACAGGTAAGATTATTTTAAGAGATGAAGAAATGATAAATCCTAAGATTGCTACAGGAAAAATTGAATTAATGGCAAGTGATTTAGAAATTTTAAGTACTAGTGATGCTTTACCATTTAATGTATATGATGATGAAGATGTAAATGAAAGTGTTGGTCTTAAATATCGTTATCTTGATTTAAGAAGAGAAAATCTTAAGAATAATATTATTTTAAGACATAAAATAATAAAAAGTGCTAGAGAGTATTTAAATAATTTAGACTTTTTAGAAATTGAAACACCAATACTTTGTAAAAGTACACCAGAAGGAGCTAGAGATTATCTTGTTCCATCAAGGATTAATAAAGGTTCTTTTTATGCACTTCCTCAGTCACCACAAATATTTAAACAATTATTAATGGTTAGTGGTTTTGAAAAATATTATCAAGTTGCTAAATGTTTTAGAGATGAAGATTTGAGGGCTGATCGCCAACCGGAATTTACACAAATAGATTTAGAAATGTCTTTTGCCCAGGAAGAAGATGTTTGGAATGTTTGTGAAGGTATGATTAAAAAAATAGTTAAAGATACTAAAAATATTGAACTTGATGACTTTCCAAGAATGACATATAAAGATGCTATGGAAAATTATGGTTCTGATAAACCTGATACAAGATTTGATATGAAACTTTTAGATTTAACTGAGATTTTAAAGAATACAAGAATGAATGTCTTTAGACAAAATATTGAAAATGGTGGAATTGCTAAATGTTTAATAGTTAGAAATAATGGTGATAAGTATTCAAGAACTGATATTGATCATTTAATTGATTTTACTAGAATATATGGTGCTAAAGGAATGGCTTGGTTTAAATATGATAACGATCAATTTAATGGTGTTATTGCTAAGAACTTAGAAGATGAAAAGCTAGAAGAAATTAAAAATACTTATGATGTTAAAAATAATGATTTAATATTAATTGTTGCCGATAAACCAAAAGTTGTTTATGCTGCTTTAGGTGCTCTTAGAATAAAAATTGCTAAAACTTTAGATATAATACCAAAAGATAAATTAAATTTTGTTTGGATTACAGATTTTCCATTTTTTGAATATAGCGAAACTGAAAAAAGATGGAAAGCTGAACATAATCCATTTACAATGATAAAAGATATAAATACGATTAATGAACCTGAAAAATGTATTTCAAGAAGTTATGATTTGGTTGTCAATGGTTATGAACTTGCCAGTGGGGGAGTTAGAAATCATAAAAAAGATGATTTAGCTAAGGTGTTTAAAGCTTTAGGAATAAGTGATGAAGAAGCTGAAAAAAGATTTGGTTTTATGCTAGAAGCTTTTAAATATGGAGTTCCACCACATGCTGGAATTGCTCCAGGTGTTGAAAGACTTGTAATGGTACTTTCTGATACTGATGATATTAAAGATGTTATTGCATTTCCTAAAACTCAAAGTGCTCAAGATTTAATGAGCGAGGCACCAAGTGATGTTTCCTTAAAACAATTAAAAGAATTAGGGATAAAAATAGAGGAGGATGATGAAAAATGAGTAAATTTACAAAAGAAATGGTAGATGATTATGCTGATAAGTTACTTATTGGTTTAACTGATGAAGAAAATGAATTAGTTTTAAAAGAGTTTGATATTATTGAAAAACAAATGGATGTTATAGCTGATTTTCCTGATATAGAAAAGATAGAACCTATGACTCATGCATTAGATGATTTTATTTATACATTAAGAGAAGATGTAAAAGAAGAAAGTGTACCTATCGAAGATTTACTTAAGAATTGTGATAGATATGATGGACGTGAAATTGAAGTTCCAAAGGTGGTGGGATAATGACAGAATTTGGTATTGTAAAATTACATGAAATGCTTAAAAATGGTGAAATTACTAGTAGAGATTTAATTGATGAATCTTTGAAAAAATCACATGAATTGAATGAAAAGTGTAATGCTTTTGTAACTATCATGGATGATGTTAAGGAAGATGCTGTTACTGAAGATTTGCTTTCTGGTATTCCTTATGGTATTAAAGATAATTATTCAACTAAAGATATATTATCAACTGGTTCATCTAATACTTTAAAAGATTATGTACCATTTTTTGATGCTACTGCAGTTGCTAATTTAAAAAAGCATGGTGCTGTTGGGGTTAATAAAACAGCTTTAGATGAATTTGGAATGGGTGGTACTGGTACAACAGCTCATACTGGAGTTATTCGTAATCCATGGGATACTAAAAGAATGTGTGCTGGTTCTTCAAGTGGTAGTGCTGCTGCAGTTGCTGCTGGAGTTTATCCTTATGCTTTAGGTAGTGATACCGGAGATTCAATTCGTAAGCCTGCTGCATTTTGTGGTATTGTTGGGTATAAACCTACTTATGGAATGATTTCTAGATATGGATTATTTCCTTTTGCTTCAAGTTTAGATACTTGTGGTGTTTTAACTAGAAGTGTTGAAGATGCAGCAATTGTAGTGGATAGCATGAAGGGTATTGATAAAAATGACCAAACTAGTTGGGATTCAAGCAATATTCATCTTTATGATAGTTTAAATGGTGATGTAAAAGGTAAAAAGATATTTTATATAAAAGAAATAACTGATTTAAGTAATTACCCAGATGCATCTAATGAATTAAAAGAACATTTAGATAATTATTATAAAACTTTAGATTATTTAAAAGATTTAGGGATTGAAGTTCATGAAGTATCAATTGATAAAACTTTACTTGAAGCTGTAGCAAGCGTTTATGTTTGTATTTCTTGTGCAGAAGCTACAAGTAACATGTCTAATTTAACTGGTATTATCTTTGGACCTCGTGGTGAAGGAGATCATGTTATGGATATGATGAAGGATCATCGTACGAAAGGGTTTTCACCACTTATTAAAAGAAGATTTGTAATAGGTTCTTATGTACTTCAAAAAGAAAATCAAGAAAGATATTTCTTAAATGCTGCTAGAGTAAGAAGACTTATTGTAGATAAATTTAAAGAACTATTTAAAGAATATGATGCAGTAG
>URWD01000017.1 GCA_900551525.1 uncultured Mycoplasmatota bacterium | reverse complement strand
GGTGGAAGCGTAGTGATACGTTGAGCTGACTAGTACTAATAGATCGAGGATTTAACTTAAACGATTATTCTAAAATTAGATGAATTATATCATTGCATTATCGGGTTTTTTAAAGGACAAAATCCTTTATTGGTGACGATAGCTTAGGTGATACACCTCTTCCCATCCCGAACAGAGAAGTTAAGACCTAATACGCCGAAAATAGTATAATGCTAAGATAGGTAGTCGCCAATTTTTTTTTGCGTTAAAATTTACTTTATTTTATAAAAATACAAATAAAAATGTCAAATAACATTATAGTACTTGTATTAATAAATAGTTTTACCTTATAATAGGAGTAGGTGATTAGAAATGGATTATAAATACACATCAAGATCGGTTGATGATACAATAAGAATTGCTCAAGATATTGAAAGTGAAAAATTTCCTAATATGGTAATTTGTTTATATGGAGAGCTAGGCAGTGGAAAGACTGTATTTACAAAAGGATTTGCTAGTGCAATGGAAATTGAAGAAACAATAACAAGTCCAACATTTAATATTATAAAAGAATATACATCAGGAGAACTACCATTATATCATATGGACGTGTATCGTCTTGAAGAAACAGATGAATCAATAGGTTTTAATGATTATTTCAACAAAGGTGGAGTTACCATTATTGAATGGGCTGATATAATTAAAGATAAACTTCCAGAAAAAAGATTAGACATTAAATTTAAACTAATAGATGAGGATACTAGAGTACTTGTATTTATGCCACATGGTGAAGAATATGAAGAAATATGTAGTGCGGTTCTATAATGAAGACTTTATTTATTGATACGCATTTAAATGATATAATAGTAATATTACTTGATAGCGGTAAGCTTGTGGATAAACGAGAAGTTATTAACAAAAAAAACAATAGTGAATTTATGTTTCCAGCGATAAAAGAATTAATAGATGGACAAAAATTAGATGAAATAATAGTAGTTAATGGTCCAGGATCATTTACAGGTGTTAGACTAGGCGTAACAATAGCTAAAACACTTGCTTATACACTAAATATTCCAATTAAAACCATTTCATCTTTAGAAGTATCAAGCATTAGTAATAATGCTCAAAAAGTATCTATAAGCGATGGTAATGGATGTTATTTAGGTGAGTTTGATAAAAATTTTAAACCTATTAAAGATTTTATCTATGTTAACAATTCAGATTTTATCAACATGAAAAACAACAATGAATATATAGATAATTACAAGATAGATATTGAAAAAGTGTATGACTTTTTAAAAAATGTAGAGCCTATTAATGCCCATAGTGTTAAACCACTATATATAAAGAAAATTGGTGTAGAAATTGATAAGAAAAGCAATTAAATCTGATGTAGATGTGATTAATAAATTAGGAGGTAAACTACATAATAATTTTGAAAGTACTTATCATATAGAATCGGAAATAGATAGCAGTATAGCAATAGTAATGGTAGCTGAAGAAAATAATAGTGTTGTTGGTTACCTTTATGCTTTAGATTTTGAGGATAATACTGATCTATTAAGTATTTACGTAGATGAAGAATATAGATTAAACCACATAGGTTATAAACTATTAAATGAGCTTCAAAAAAAATGTAAAGATGAAACTATAACATTAGAAGTATCAAGTACAAATATTGGAGCCTTAGCATTATATAAAAAATGTAATTTTAAAGAAGTGGGAATTAGAAAAAAATATTATAAAGATTCTGATGCCATAACTATGAAGTGGGGGATGTAAATGAAAGATATAAACATTTTAGCAATTGAAACTTCTTGTGATGAAACAAGTATAGCTATTGTTAAAAATGGTCACGAAGTTGTAGCAATAACAATTTTAACTCAAATGTATACACATGCAAATTTTGGGGGAGTAGTACCTGAAATTGCTTCACGAATGCATACAGAAAATATAACAATGGTTTTAGAAGAAACTTTAAAAAAAGCAAATATGACTGTATATGACGTTGATGCAATAGCAGTTACTCAAAAACCAGGACTTTTAGGCTCTCTTCTAGTCGGTATAGAATTTGCTAAAGTTTTAAGTTATGTTTACAATAAACCTTTAATAGCAGTAAATCACTTAATTGGTCATATTTATGCAAACGCTATTAATAATAAGCTAGAGTTTCCGTTACTTGCTTTAGTAGTAAGTGGAGGTCATACAGAACTTGTAATAATGAAAGATGACTATGATTTTGAGTTTTTAGGTGGTACACTAGATGATGCAATAGGTGAAGCATATGATAAAGTAGCAAGAATACTAGGAATACCTTATCCAGGTGGTCCAGGAATAGAAAAAAAAGCCTTAGAGGGAAAAGTTACATATGACTTTCCAAGACCAGTAATGGATAATACATACAATTTTAGTTATAGTGGACTAAAAAGTCGTATAATAAATGTCGTGCATAACGAAAAACAACGTGGTAATGTTATTAGAGAAGCAGATTTGGCAGCTAGTTTTCAATACGTTGCAATAGACGAACTAGCTAGAAAAACAGATTTAGCCTTAAAAAATACAGGTATAAAACATGTTCTTGTTGCTGGTGGTGTATCTGCTAATAAATATTTAAGAAGCGAAATTAACAAAGTAGCAGAAAAAAATGGAGCAAAATTAAGTATTCCAGAGTTTATTTATTGTACAGATAATGCAGCAATGATTGGGGCAGCAGCATACCCACTTTATTTAAAAAAAGAGTTTGCGGATTATTCACTAAATGGTGAATCTCAAGCAGATGTTTGCTAAGGAGAAATATGGACAGAAATATAATAAAAATAGAGTATTTTTTTCAATTAGATACATTAATTAAAGAAATAGTAAGCGAATTATTTCCAAACATTTTAAATCCAAATAATATAGATGAATTAGAATCATATGAAAAAAAATTATTAAGTTCATTAGATAGAATAGAAATATCATTTGATAGAATAACTAAACTGTTAGACCTTAATGAAAATATAAATAATCTAATAAGCCAATTATTTGAAAATTATAGAAGAAAAATAAAAAATTGCCCATTAGAATATGATAATCTTAAAGAAGTATTTTTACAAATATTTGTTAATATGGATTTTGAACTAACACATAAAGTAAATGAAGAACTAATAGGTTACTCAATTAATAAAAATCTATTCATGCTCTTGCTTCAAGTTACGTCCATAACAGAATTATTACATGTACTACATTCGTATGTAGTTAATAATGAAGAAATAATGCAAAGTTGTGGTCTATTGAATTCAAATGATACAATCAAACTATATGGCAAAAACACAAATATATCACAAGTAATTTTTGATAATTT
Organism: uncultured Mycoplasmatota bacterium; assembly: GCA_900551525.1. GTDB lineage: Bacteria > Bacillota_I > Bacilli_A > RF39 > UBA660 > Onthocola_B. The sequence goes on along the minus strand of URWD01000017.1, from coordinate 22,767 downwards.
AAAAAAAGGCTTAAATAGTTCTGAAATAACCATTTTATCTATAAATGATAATCATATAATTATAATGCTTAGAGACTATGGACATGCTACAACTATTGATATAAACATTAATGAAGATGTTGCATGGATTAATTATTTTATTCCTAAAATTTGTAATTATTTAATGGTTCAAAGTCTACCCGGAGTAAGTGACGTAAATGAAAATTCAAAATGGGCAAAAGGAACAATAATGGTTAACGTAAATGAACTAGGAAATTATTTAAATGATTTTATAAAAAAAATACCAACTGATGATGATATGTTTAAAATCGGTGGCCTAGCTTATGATTTTGCAAAAAAGAATGGATTGAACAAGTGAAATTGTTGCTAAAATATAGACAAAAGATCAATAATTTGTTATAATGTTCAATACATGGGGAAGCAATGGTTTCGACATGTATCACTAGGCATGACTGCAAGTGGTCGGCATACCTTAAGTGCACAATTAAATTAAATGACGAAACTAATTATGGTTTCGCTCCTGCTTTTGCCTAATTAATAGGATAAGGGAGCACTTCTATTCAATTTCTCTTATAGGTTGAACTAGGGGTTAATAAATATAAGATATAATATATTATTTGTTTAGGATACTATATAGAATTTTTACTAAACTTACTAACTAATCGGTTAGTGTAGAGCCACTTTAGTTAGGAAATCAAAATCTACCTAAACTTGTAGATGTTATGATATAGGGTATATTGGACAGGAGTTCAAATCTCCTCTTCTCCACCAAATTGAATTTTCTCCCGTAAATACGGGATTTTTTTTATTTTCCCTCTTATTTTCCTCTTGCTTTCATTAAATTTTATTTAATAATTCTATGCTATGTTTTTTCTTTTTACTAAACAAATGAAAGTGAGTTTTCCACCTTCATCAAAATTGATATCAAAGCCTTTTTAAGGGCTTTTTATTTTTATTAAAAAATATAAAATAAAAATAAAAAATTATGTTATAATAAATTTATAAGGAAAGATTGAGTATATGAATAAAATATTAATATGTTATTTTTCTGCAACAGTAATGACAAAAATAATGGAGTAACAAAAGAAGGAATGGCTGGCATAATAACTCACATAGCATTTTATGTTGGATGGCCAAAAGCTTGGACAGCATTTAATATAGCAAAAGAAATATATTTATAAAAATTTAGGAGGTACAATTATGAAACAAATAGGTACAAAAAATTTAGAAACAGAAAGACTAATTTTGAGAAAGATAACAATTGAAGATGCCCCTTATGCATACGAACATTGGTGCAGCAATCCAAGCGTATGCAAATACACAATGTGGGATAAACACAACTCAGTAGAGGACACCAAAAAACTTTATGAAATTTGGGAAAAAGAATACGAAGACCCAACTATTTACAGATGGCTTGTAGAAATAAAAGAAAGTCATACCCCGATAGGTACAATAGATGTTTGTTCTAAAAAATACTTACGTTTTGGTACATGTGAAATAGGTTATTGCTATGATGAAGATGCATGGGGAAAAGGATATGGAACAGAAAGTTTAAAAGCTGTAATCAAATTTCTTTTTGAAGAAGCTGAAGCTGAAACTATTTACGCTGAATACATGTTACTTAACCCTGGAAGTGGCAAAGTAATGGAAAAATCCGGCATGATATTCGAAGAAACCCAAAAATCTAGAGTAATAGACAAAGAAGGTAATCGCAGTGACCTTGGTGTATATTCATTAACTAAAGAAGAATATTTTAAAAATGAATAGATATGAACTAATTTTAAATAAGTTACAAACATCAAAATTTAGAAATTCTTTTCATTTAAAAATCAAAGAAATAAACTACATTAACGAAAAAGGAATAGATAAAATTAAAAGTCATGCTATTGATTTTATAAACGAAAAACTAGGACCAGCAAGTCCCCAAAATGATGGTAAGCAAACACCAATGAAGAACCATCCAGTCTTCATAGCAATGCATGCCTGTGCCTGTTGCTGTAGGTCATGCCTTTACAAGTGGCATCATATTTCTAAAAATAAAGAATTAACAAACGAAGAAAAAGAGTATATACTAAATTTACTAATGTTATGGATAGAAAGAGAGTTAATAAATAATACAAATTAACTCTTTTTGCTTGATAAAACATAAAATTTGTTTTCAAACTGACAAAAACATGATATTATTATATATAGGGTCATTTCCTTATACATGGGGTGGAAGTATGAATAAACCATATGCGTATTACGAACACAAAAAATTAAAAAGTTTTAAAGAACTTCTTGAATTTAATTATAAAAAAAATAAAGACTCTACAGCCTTTATCTTTAAAAATGCAAAAAGAGAAACCATTAACAAAACTTATGAAGATTTTTATAATGATGTAATCACTATGTCGAACTATTTAAGCAACGCATACAAAGGAAAACATATAGCTTTAATTGGTGAAAACTCATACAACTACCTAGTATTATTTTTTAGTATAATAATTAGTCAAAATATAGCAGTAGTAATTGATAAAGATTTAGATGAACAAAAAATTAATGAACTACTTAAGAAAAGTGATAGCAAAATAATTTATTATTCACCAGATTATACAGATATAGATAATATTACAAAAAAATATAAAAGTTTTTCTATAAATGATATTAAAGAAACTATTAATAAAAATAAATATGAGTTTAAAGATAACAAAATAAAAAATAAAGAACGAGTAATCTTTTTCACATCAGGAACAACTGGCAGCAGCAAGGGAGTAATGTTAAGTGAAAAAAATATTTTAAGTGATATTTATGGTGCATGTAGTTTATTTAAACCAAATGGATTAGCATTTTCTTGTTTACCATTTCATCATGCTTTTGGCTTAATAACAAGTGTACTTAAACCTTTTTATTATGGTGTACCAGTATTTATAAATCATAGTTTAAAAAATATTGTTCCAGAAATGAAAGAAGCAAAACCTAACACAATGTTTGTAGTTCCAGTTTTTATAGAGAATTTCTATAAGCAAATATGGAAAAATGCAAGAAATACCAAAAAAGATAAAATATTAAAAGCAATGATAAATGTAAGCAATAGCTTGCTTAAAGTAGGAATTGATTTAAGAAAATATTTTTTCAAATCAATCCTTGAAAGTTTTGGTGGTAACCTAGAATACATAATTTGTGGTGGTGCCTTTCTTGATAAAAAGTATGTAAAATGGTTTAGAAGCATTGGAATTGAAATCTTAAATGGTTATGGAATAACAGAATGTTCTCCCGTGCTTGCTGTTAATAGAAATGAATACTATAAAGATGGTTCCGTTGGTCAAATAGTACGTGGTGCTGATATAAAAATTGAAAATAATGAAATACTTGTTAAAGGTGATATTGTAATGATTGGATATTACAAAGATGAAAAAGCAACTAAGGAAGTTATGCAAAATGGATATTTTAACACCGGAGATTTTGGATATTTAGATAAAGATAACTTTTTATTCATAACTGGAAGAAAAAAGAATTTAATTATATTAAGCAATGGAGAAAATATATCTCCGGAAGCAATCGAAGAAAAACTATCAAAGGATAAAGGTGTTTGTGAAGTAATAGTTTACGAGAAAAATAATAAACTTATAGCAAGTATATATCCAAATGAAGAATATTTTGGAAACATCAGTTACTTTAATGGCCTTATATATAAATATAATAGCAAAGTACCAAAAAATCATCAAATTGCATTAGTAACACTTAGAAATGAAGAATTTCCAAAGAATAATAATAGAAAAATATTGAGAAACAAAGTAATGGAGGAAGAAAAGTGAAAGAAGAAATAATTAAAATAATTGCAGGAATTGCTGAAGTACCAGAAAAAAGTATTAATGAAAATACTAATTTACTAGCAGACTTAGATTTAGAGTCTCTTGACTTAGTAACATTAATTTCAGAAATTGAAACTAAATATGAATTAGAAATACCCGACAAAGAAATAAAAAAAATACAAACAGTTGGTGATATTATTAATTACTTAAGTAGCCATGTATAAACTTTATCTTGAAAAAAATATATCATCAAAAGAGTTATTAACAAAAATTTTGGAAAAAGAAAACGCAGCAAATATTGAAATAGTCTATAATGAACATGGAAAGCCCTATTTAAAAAATAACGAATTATATTTTAATTTGAGTCATGATAGAAATATGACAGTTTTAGTGACTAGTAATAAAGAAATAGGTGTAGATTTAGAGTATTTAACTTATAAACAAAGTGTAGTAAATAAATATTTCACACCAACAGAACAAGAAATAATTAAAAATTCCAAGAATAAAGAGTATGATTTTACTAAAATTTGGGTAATGAAAGAATCCTATGTTAAAATGCTTGGCATAGGAATCTTATACGGCTTAGAAAAAGTCGATACTATTAAGTTAATAAAAAAGTTTGAAATAATAGACAAAAAAGAATATTTAATATCAATATGTAGAAATGAGGTATAAAATGAACATATTATATTGTGGAGATTCTAATATCGTAGATGGTTTAATAATATCAATTTTATCTTTAATAAAACATGAAAAAGGAAATCTTAATATTTATGTTTTTAGTATGGATTATGATGATAAAAAAAGTGTAAGTGAGAAAGCAATAAAAAAACTAGATAAGTTAGTTAAAGAAGTGAATAAAGATAGTTTTGTAAAATTAATTGATGTAGAAAAATTCTTTTTAGAAGAAACGCCAACATCAAATATAGATACATTATTTACACCATATTGCATGTTACGTCTTTATGCTGATTTAGTACCAGATATTCCTAGCAAAATATTATATTTAGATAATGATGTTGTAGCTAAAAGAAGTTTCAAAGAATTTTATGATATTGACAATAGCAAGTATGAACTAGTTGGTGCTAGAGATTTTTATGGTCAATATTTCTATAGTAAAAACAAGATTAAAAAAGATTATTTAAATTCGGGTGTACTACTTTTAAACTTAGATTTAATTAAGAAAAGTGGTAGCTTTAAGAAAGCTCGGGAAATATGTAGCACTAGAAAAATGCTTCTTCCTGACCAATCTGCACTAAATAAATATTGCAAACCAAAATTAATAGTTAAAAGAAAATACAATGAACAACATGCCATGAAAAAAGATACAGTGTTTAGACACTTTACTACGACTTTTAAGTTCTTTCCGTACTTTAGAACTCAAAAGGTAAAACCATGGAATATAGATAGACTTCATGATATCTTAAAATGTCATGATTTTGATGATATCTTAGAAGAATATCAAAAAATTAAGGAGGATATAAATGAATAAAGTAACAATACCAATATTTTATGCAATTGATGATAGCTATGCAAAGTTTGTAGCTGTTTCCATTAAGTCATTAATCATGAATGCAAATAATAATTACAATTATGATATAAATGTGATTTATGAAAATTTAAGTGAAGAAAATGCCAAAAAATTAAAATCATTAGAAACAGATAACGTAAAAATAATTTTAACAGAAATGAATCAAAACTTAAGTATGATAACTGATAAACTTGGAAACAGATTACGAGAATACACATTTACATTAACAATATTCTTTAGATTATTTATACCAGTTATGTTTCCAAAGTATGATAAATGCATATATATTGATGCTGATACAGTAATTCCAGGTGATATATCAAGACTTTATAATGAAGATTTAGGAAATAATTATCTAGGTTGTATTGTTGATAAATCAACAATTGATAATGAAATACTAGCAAGTTATTTTGAAGAAGTTGTAGGTATTCCTCGTGATAAATATATTAATTCAGGAGTTTTACTTATGAATTCAAAGAAGTTACGTGAATTAAAAATAGATGAAAAGTTTTTAGATTTATATACAAAATATGGTTTTGATGTTATAGCACCTGATCAAGATTATATTAACTCAATGTGTTATGGACATATCAAGTATTTAAGTGATATTTACGATGCTATGCCTAATCCTAATAATAAAGAAGTGGAAAACCCGGTAATTATCCACTACAATTTATTCTTAAAACCATGGCAATATGAAAACGTTCAATACTATGATTATTTCTGGAAATATGCAAAATTTACCCCATATTATGATGAAATACTAGAAATTAAAAATAGTTATACTGATGAAGATAGAAAAAAAGATAGTGAGTGGATGGACTTAATGGTATCTCGAGCAGAAAGTCTTGTAGGTACTCAAAATACTTTGAAAAATGTATTTGAAAGTGGGAAAGAAACACGCTTATGATAATCGGAGGTAGTAAAAAAGAAGTTATAAACAATATTAAAAAAAATATTGAAAATAATGAACTTAATAAAAAAGTAGAAATCGGCGATCCTAATTTATCTGAAGATGAAATTCAAAAATATATAAATGATTTTTATAGGAATAAGAAAAAATTAAGTTATTTTTTTAAAAATAAAATTGCTAATAAAACGGTAAAAAAGATAAGTAAAGAACTATATCCAGACATTAAAATTAATGGTTTAGAGAAGCTAGATTTAGCTGATTTATCTAATGGTGCCATTATAACAAGTAATCATTTTAATCCACTAGATAGTTATAACATCCGAAAAATAGTGGAAGAAAAACTACATAAAAAATTATACATTGTAGTTCAAGATACTAATTTAGCAATGCCAGGTTTCTTAGGATTTCTTTTTAATAACATCGAAGTAATACCTTTGTCAAAAAGTCCAAATTATATAATTAAGAAATTTGTTCCAGAATTAAAGAAAATATTATCAAAAGGTGATTTTATTCTAATTTATCCAGAAGAAGAAATGTGGTTTAACTATAGACTTCCTCGTCCATGTAAACGTGGTGCGTATCAATTTGCTCATGAACTTGACGTTCCAGTTATCTCATGTTTTGTTAAAATGATTGATACTGATAAAACAGATAATGATGAATTTAATAAAGTGAAGTACGAAGTAAGCATTAATAAAGTTATTTATCCAGAAGCTGGAGAAAGCGTAAAAAGTGATTCGCGAAAAATGGCAGAAGTAGATTATGAAGCAAGAAAAAAAGCATACGAAGATGCTTACAATAAGAAATTAAACTATGAATTTGATATAAGTGATATAGCAGGTTGGAAAGATATTTAATTATCTTTCTTTTTATATGTTACGTATTCTATATTAGAATTTTTACTTCTACAAGTCATTTTATCATGTACTAATTTTTCTAATCTTTGTACTTTTTCTTTTTTACTTAAATTTTCATTACATACAAAAGGTCCATCAACATAAATAACAATCTTTGGTCTTTTAAAAAACTTACTTTTTTGATAAGTTGTTGTGGCACAGTACACTTCTTTTTCATCTTCCACAGCAAGTTGAAAACTACTTGTATTAAATGGTCTGATTTTAGTATAATATGGCCAAACATGAGCTTCAGGATACACCACAATTGGATGTTTCTTACCATAGTATTTAAGTGCTTTTCTAAATTTTAACATGTCATGAATTCCATCAGGTATAACAATAGCACCTAATGCTGGAAGTAATTTACCCAAAACAGGTATTCCAAGATTAGCTTTATTAACAATATAATAAGGTCTTTTATATCTAGTAATAATCGGTGGCACAAAAGCATCACCCATTTCTTGAGTATGATTAATATATAAATAATAACTATTTTTACCTTTCAAAACTTTTCTATTTTTAATACTAACACGTAAAATTAACTTAGCATATATAAAACTAAATATAAAAAATATAACATACAAAATGTAAGCCCATATTTTATAAAATACATTTTTATGTATCCATTTATAATTTCCTTTTAAAACATATTCTTGATTTTTAGACTTAACAACATCACTATCAAAATCATCATAATAATAAATTTTTTTCATAAATATCACAAAATAATTATATCATCAAAATCATTCTATGACAAATGCACTTTAAGAAAATGGACTAGTTCATATAATGTAGTAGAGGTGAAGAAAAATGAATTATCTAACTTATCCACTTAAAATAATGAATATAACTCAAGGTTATGATGATAATTTTACTCACAAAAGACATAGTGAAGGTAACCTAAAAGATTACCCAATAGATGATGCATGTGGAAGTGGTAACAATAGTTACTTTTACTGTCCATGTGATGAAATGATAGTTAAAAAAGTTTATGGGGTTGGACTTAGAGCATCAAATACAATATGGCTTGAAAGTACAAGTCCCGTAGTTACCCCGACATTTACAGATTTTATAACTATAATGGTAGTACATCCTGAAGATAAAGATTTAAGAAATATTTATAAAGGTAAAATTTATAAACGTGGTGAAGCTATATTTCCTAAAGGGGCAGATGGATTTGCAACAGGTCCTCATTTTCATATAACACTTGGCCGCGGTAAAATGTCTGGCTCAGGATGGGCTAAAAATAATCTTGGTTTATGGATTTTAAAAACAACAGAATATAATATTAAACCCGAACAAGGAATGTTTATTGATAAAAACTTTACAACTGTAAAAAATAATAGAAATCTAAACTTCGTAGACTTAACAAATGAACCGGTTGTGAACAATACCTACTATACAACAGCTAATTTAAATGTTAGATATGGTCCAAGTAGCAAATATAAATTTGTTAATTTACTTGCTAAGAATACAAAAATAGAAGTTCTAGAAATAGTTGATGGCTGGGCAAAACTAAACGATAAAGAATATGTATCTAGTGCATATTTAACTCAAGAACAACCAAAGCTTTACTATATTTCAAAGAAAACAACTGCAGCTCTATTAAATGTTAGAAATAAACCAAATGGGAATGTAATACTTTACAGAATACCCAAAAATACAACAGTATCAGTAATTAAAGAAGAACATAACTGGACACAAATCTACAATAATCGTTGGGTATACAGTAAATATTTAAACTAACAATTGCTAAATTAAAAAAAATATTATAAAATATAACTAGGTGATAGTAATGAGACAAGTATATGATAAAGCATTAGAATTTAAACGTAAACATCCAGGTGGAGTAGTATGGAATCTAAAAGACCATTGTGCAGTAGTGGAAAAACATCTAAACCCAGGTGAATATGTTACATTTGCTTTTGCAGGTCAAAAAAATGATAAATTTTACGAATTATTTCAAACATGTGTAGTAGTTTTAACTAATAAAAGAATTTTAATTGGTCAAAAACGTGTTGTCTGGGGCTACTTCTTAAGTTCAATCACACCAGATTTATACAATGACTTATTAGTATATCAAGGCTTACTATGGGGACAAATAAAAATCGATACTGTTAAAGAAGAAGTTACAATATCAAATTTACCAAAAAGTGGTCTAGATGAAATAGAAACAAATATAACGGAAATGATGATGGAAGAAAAACAAAAATATGGCTCAGTTGAAAACAAATAATATAAAAAAATTAAGAAATTTAATCATATTTTTAATATTAATATTCGTTATATTTCTTTTTTTCTTAAATTTTAAACATAGCTATACATTAAAGTACAAAATAAATGATATTGATGTAACAGAAAAGTATCATAAAAAAGAAAAATACTATTCATTTTTAATTAGTTATGAAGACAAAGATTATGAAGTAATAAGTTTTGATAAATATACTAGCAAAAGAAATTTAATCCGAGATATCAAAGTAAACAAGCTAGACGAAAATACATGTTTATCTTTTGAAAGCTCTAAAATATCTTTATATGATGTATGTAGTAATGAAGATAACTTCTATTATCCACATGAAGAAACAACTTTTAAAGAAAACTCAAATTACAAAAATATTAAAATAGATAATCTTAATAATAATACTTTCTTTTTATGGAATTATCACGAGTTTATTTATTTAAGTAACAAAAAAACAACAAGTATCAAGTTTTTTGATAAGGATGTTTATAACTTAAATCTTATTTATCAACATGATAAATATTTACTTGTTCCAAACTATAATGAAAATTATAAATTTACCAAAATATACTTACTTAACAAAGAAAATGGCAAAACAAAGGATTTTAAATTACGCTATGATGTTTACTTTGATAGTTATTTTCTAGGTGACTACAAAGATAAAGTATACTTATATGACTATAAAAATGAGTTAGAGTACTATTTTGACTTAAAGAAATATGATATTTATAAGACAAAATATCAAATAATGAATAATGGTAAATGGGAAAATGTTACCAATCAAAAGTTAAAAAACAATAAATTAGAGTTTACTCAAGATAATATATTTAAATATACATTAAAAGATGATAAGTTATATGCAAATGACAAATATTTAGTAACAAATCTATCTGTAAACAAAATAATAAAAACAGAAAATCTAGATGTTTACTACATATCAAAAGACACATTATATCATTTTAATCCTTTAAACGGAGAAACACCATTACTTAAATATAGTGAATGGGAATTTAATAATAGTAATATGATATTTATCTTTTAACCAAATAAAAAATTAAACATACTTTATACTAGGGTGATATTATGTACAATAAATACTTAGTAAAAGAAGGAGAAAATATCAAAACTTTAGCCAGTAAATTTAATGTTTCTCCAGAGGAATTAATCAGAATAAACAACTTATATTATGGTGAAGGTCTAAGAGCAGGACAAGAAATAATAGTTCCCAAAAATGAAGAAAAGTATTTTAATACCTATGTTATAGAAAGTGGAGATTCACTTTATAAAATAGCAGAAAAATACAATATAAATCCTACATTGCTTGCAGCTTTAAATGGACTTGAAATGGAAGATTACATATATCCTGGTCAAGAACTTTTAATACCTAGAAATAACTATAGTTATTATATAACAGCTGAAGGAGATACAATAGACACAGTAAGTAATGTCTTCAAAATATCAAAATTAGACCTACTTAATCAAAATGAAACAATTTATTTACTTAAAGATCAAGTATTAGTAGCAAAAAGATAGAAACAACTTTACAAAAGGTTGTTTTTTTTGATAAAATTAATTTAGTAAAGGGCTTGATATTATGATATTAAAAAAACCATATGCATTTTTAATTAAAAACTTTCGTAAAATACACATTTTATTAACGATATTAACAGGTTTTATTATATTTGAAACACACCAACTAGTTGTTTTTTTCCGTGATTACATTGCAAATAATTATAGTGTTACTGTAACAGATAATTTAGTAAGTACAACTATAAGTCCATGGCTTTATATTTCAATAATTGTAACTATTCTTATATTAGTAGCGGTATATATACTACTCAAAACCAAAAAGAAACCCACAAAAATGTATTTTTTTACAATTCTTTATTACATAATTCTACTTATATTTATAATTATAGCAGCAGTTTTAATTGGTAGTTTAACAGATGGTTTATGGCCTGCAGCAAGTGCTAGAACTTACAGAGATTTTGCTAACATATTATACTATCCATCATATTTTTCCTGTCTACTTATGTTTATTAGAAGTCTAGGTTTTGATGTTAAAAAATTTAATTTTAAAAGTGATTTAAAAGAACTAGAAATAACTGATAAAGATAGTGAAGAAATAGAATTAAATTTAAACTTTCAAACTTATAAAGCTGAAAGAACAATAAGAAGATTTATCAGAGAATTAAAATATTACTATTTAGAAAATAAAAAAGTTATATATATAATCGGAGCAGCATTAGTTATAATATTAGGATTTCTAATTTATAAAAATACTGAAAAAATAAAATATACATACAAAGAAAATAAAACATTTGCATTAGATGGTTTAAGTTATAATATAAAAGATAGCATGATTACCAATTTAGATCTAAAAGGAAATATTATTGATAATGACAAATATTATGTTGTTATACGTTTTGAAGTAAAAAACACATCAACAAGTGAAAAAAGAATAGATTATAGTAACTTTAAACTTTACTATGGAACTGAATACAAATATCCAGCTCTAAACATGGGAAATTCATTTTTAGATTATGGAGATCCATACATGAATGATGTAATATATGCTAAAGAATCTAAAACATATATAATGGCATATGAAATAGATAAAAAATACAAAAATAAAAACTTTAAGATTACATTATATCAAGGTGTATCATTAAAGAGTAAAGAATTTTTAGCTAAAACAATTACGATTAAACTTAAGCCAACTTTATATGAAAATACTGAAATAGTTAGAAGTGCTAATCTTAATGAATCGGTATCATTATCAGGAACATTATTAAAAAATACAACATTCAAAGTAAATAATCCAATATTTACAAATAGATATGAATATAATTATCAAAGTTGTTATCAAAATACATGTAGAACATATACAGATGTTGTAGTTTCAGATGTTTCATATCAAAACAAATTAATTTTAATAGTGCTTGATTATGAATTATCATTAGATAGTGATGCATCATCTCATTCTAACATTAATGGTATAGGTTCATTTGCAAGTAGCTTTTTAGAAATAGAATATGAAATTGATGGTGTTAAACAAAAATTAAGTGCAAGATATGCAAATCCAACAAGGTTAAAAGATAAATTAGTTCTTGAAACGGATGGCATTGCAGCACAAGCAGAACATGTGAGTTTATTAGTTACTATCAGAAATAGAAGTTATTCAATTAAGTTAAAATAAGTATAATATTGACTAATAATAAGAATATGATATATTTATATTAGATAGGAAAAGGTGATTAAATGAAAAAAACAATATTACTAACATTACTTATTTTGTGTTTAAGTGGATGTCAAAAAGAAAGTGAAAAACTGCTAGTAGATGGATACGAAATATCTCCGGTAGGAAGCACTGAATGCAGTAATGAAACTCCATACTATATCGGTGATGAAAGAACCATTTATCTAGCATGTTATGAAGATATTAATCTTACTAAAGAAAACGAAAAAATTTCCTTAAGTGAATATCTAGTCCAAAATTCTTTAGATACTTTTACAAGTAAGTTAGATAAGGAAACAAAAAGCACAACATTAAAAGATGGAGGAACAAAAATATACAAAAGTGATGAATTAACAATAATTGTTTGTAATAAAATGTTAGATAATAATAAAATATCTAAAGACATTTATATTGGTAAAGACTATGATAAAAAGAATGATGTTTGCGATGCAAATTCTACAGATATAGTGGAAAGAGAAAAATAATCATAAAAGGTAATAGTAAAATATTATCTTTTTTTGTACGTAAAATGTACCTAAACAAACAAAAAAAGCCCAAATAAAGGGCTTTAATTTTAAATTAAAACGTAGATATTTACAACTTTTTCAATATATGAATTGATAAAAAATATCAATAATTAATAAGATCTTGATTTTTATAACATATACTAAAATGAAAATGATCAAAATTAAACATTTTTGCTATTGTAATCTTTTTTTTCTTTTGTTATAATAAGGTCATTCAATTTGTGTAGAGGAGGAAAATAAATGAATACGGAAACAAAAACTTTTATAAAGGTTGATCTAACCAATAGTGAATTTGAGATTTCAGGCGATGTTGAATTTGTTGAACAGCATTTACAGGAGTTAAAAGAATTTATAAAAATAGGTTATGCAGAAAGGTCTAAAGTTTCAAAGAATTATAATACTACTGAAAATCATGAAATAAAACAAAATAATACCTATGATAAGTATCAAAATGCAGGTATTTTTACAATTGATGAAGAAGGAAATGTTATAATACACAAAAGAATTCCAGGTAAAACTAATGCAGAAAAAACTAAAAACATTGCTTTGATAACTTTGTATGCAAAAGAAGACAAAATATTAGGCTCAGATATTAAAGAAATGTGTAAAAAACAAGGATGTTTAGATAATAGTAATTTTGCTAGTATATTTGCAAGGGATTTTGAAACTTTTATTAAAGCTGGAAAAGGACAAAAATGGACAATCGAATTAACAATTAAAGGTGAAGAAGATGCAATAAATTTATTAGAAAGTATGTTAAATGATAAATAATGCTATTTATAATATCTTAATTCAAAAATATCCACAAGAAATTGTGAAAAATCTTTTAGAAAATTATTTTGCATCATTAAATGAATTTAGAAAAAATAATTGGAAATATTTTGGAAACGAAGTTGGACAATTTATAGAAGATTGTGAGAGATTAATTGATTACCAATTGACTAATCAATATACACAATTTAATAAAAAGTTGCCTATTTTCGATAATAATATTTTGTTAAAGTGGGAGAATTGCAGCTCTTCTTTTGATGAAACTTATAGAATATTAATTCCTAGAATTCTATTTTCGATGAATTGTATAAGAAATAAACGGGGAATGATACATAGAAATCATATTATCCCAAACAAAATGGATGCACTACTATTATTAAATAATATGAAATGGATAATTGCAGAATTAATTAGATTAAATTCAAATTTATCATTTGATGACACTAATGATATAATTAATTTGGTTACTGAAAAAGAAATTGATATAATTTGGGAAATAGATGGTAAATCGCGAATATTAAGCAAAAATAAAAATTGTAAAGATCAAATTTTATTCTTTTTATATAAGTACAATAAGCTCTCAATAGAGAATTTACTTGAATATACTGAATATTCAAATAAAACCAGGTTTAATCAAATAATTAAGTCTTTACACAAAGATAGATTATTAGAATTATCAAACGAAATGTGTACTATCTCGCCTTCTGGTATAGAATATGTAGAAAAAATAGTTGAAAATGAAGCAATGAAAAATTTAGTTTAAATTTAATATATTGACGAGTTGGAGAAAATATTTTTTAAAATATTAATAATTTTACACAATAAAAAAGAACCTGTTCATAGGTTCTTTTTATTTTAAATTGGAGGAACCGACCAGATTCGAACTGGTGATCAAGGTGTTGCAGACCTACGCCTTAGCCACTTGGCTACGGTTCCGTAAACTCATCCACGTAAATTAATTTTAATATAAATTTGCTTATTTGTAAAGATAAATCTTATTAAAATTACATAAATGATATATATTTATACAATATTTTATTCTTTTTTACCAAAATGTTTTCTTTTACTAAGTAAATTATTTAAAATAAATTAATCGATTTTCTTTTCAAATACTAAATCTAACTCTTGAATATGTCCAGTTGCTCTTTGTTTAGTGGGAACAAAACCAACATATCTCCATCCTTCTTTAGCTTTTTCATCAATAATAGAGCGATAGTCTTCAATTCCATAAATATTACCATTTATTCCGCCTCAACCACTAAATTTACATTTAACTTTTACATAATCATATCTATACATATCAAATTCTCCTTTAATGTTATAATAATTATAACAATATAAAATTATAATTGCAATGATGAAATTTGAAGTAGACTTGAGTTAATAACTTCTATTATTAGTAAAAAATTAAAAACAATAATTACTAAATTTTGTTCTATTGCAACCGTTTGTTTTAAAATTGTCTAATTTTGACAAAAAAACTTTGATAGATTATTGCTATTTGTCGAATATTTGGTTATAATAAAAAAGAATAGATATAGGGAAGTGTGGTATGGATAGTAAGGTCAAAAAAAAGACTAGTCTAACAGAAATATTCAAGTTTATTTCAACCATCGTCAGTTGGACTGTTTTTGTTTTGCTGTTAATTTGTGCTGCATTTTTGATTTATTACTTTATAGCAGTTAAAGTATATGTAGCTAAAGGTAGTGGATATGAACCAAAATTTTCATTATACACAATAATAACCCCGAGTATGACCCCAAATATTAACGTTTATGATGTAGTAGTAGATGTAAAAGTTGATAAACCTGAAGATATTAAAATAAACGATGTAATAACATTTTATTCAAGTATTCCTGGTGTTAGAAATGGTACCATAACTCACAGAGTTATTGCAATTAACAAAGATGTAAATGGAAAATATAAATATTTAACAAAAGGTGATTACAATCTAGTAGATGATGGTGTAGATGTAGAATTTGATAAGATAGTAGGAAAAGTAGCACTTAGAATACCACAACTTGGAAGAGTGCAATTCTTTATGGCTAGTAAACTTGGTTGGTTACTCGTAGTTCTTCTTCCAGCATTATACATAATCTTAAAAGATATATTAAGGATAATTAGATTGAAAAATGATACACCATCAAATAAATTTACAAAGTTTTTAAATAGACCTGTAATATCTTTTAAAAAGAAAAAGTTACTACCGTACACACCACCTAGTGAAAATGAAAATATAGAGCAAAATCTTGCAATAGAGAAAAATGATGAAACAACATCAACCTATGTATCAGAATTTGTTGCTACACCAAATGAAAGTGAAGTTTCAGAAACCACTTCTCAAGAAGTTGAAATCAAGAATCAAGATTTAAAACCACTTTTATCACAAAATGAAGAAAAAGAAAATCTATTAACAGAATCTTCAATAAAGTCAGAAGAAAATAAAATAAAAGAAGAAAATGTAATGAGTTTTTATGAAGATGACGAAGACGATATAGATTTACCATCATTAAAATAATTAAAAAGCGTCAAGGATTTGACGTTTTTTTGTAATATAAATTTGACTATAAAAATATAATGTGATAAGATTAATCTAATTAAGGGAGGAATGCCTAAGCAAATACATATCAAAAATCTTTTAATAATTTAATAAGGAGGAAAAATGAAAAAAATTATTAAAAATTATAAGAGCACTTTGATATTGCTAGGTAGTGTAGTAATTGGTGCTATTTGTGGTTTAATCTTTAAAGAAAAAGCTGAAATAGTAAAACCTCTAGGTGATTTATTCCTAAATCTTTTACTAGTTATTATTGTTCCACTTATATTCTTTACAATAACATCATCTATATCTAAGATGAATGAAAAAAAACGTTTAAGTAAAATATTAATAAGTACAATAGTTATATTTTTGATAACTTCAGTTGTAGCTGTATTATTTGGCTTTTTAACAACAGCTAAAATAAATTTAGTAAATCCAGAAAATACTGAAGCTATAAAAGAAGTATTTGATAATACAGTTGAAGAAGGTGTAGAATTAAATATTCTTGAAAGAACAGTTAGTGTTTTATCAACAAATTCTTTTGTTAATCTTTTATCAACAAGTAATTTAGTAGCTTTAATAGTAATGTCTGTTTTATTTGGTATAGCTATCAATAAAGCTGGCGAAAAAGGTAAAAAAGTTGCAGAACTATTTGACTCATTTAGTGAAATAATGTACAAATTAATTGAAATTATAATGTATTATGCTCCGATTGGACTAGGATGTTACTTCGCTAGTTTAGTTGGAACCTTAGGAGGCACAATTGCTGTAGGTTTCTTAAAAACTTTCGTAGTTTATACTTTAGTTTGTTTAGTGTTTATGGCAGTGTTCTATAGTTTATATGCATTTATTGCTGGAGGATTCACAGCAGTTAAAGCTTTCTGGAGTAACATAATTCCATCAGCATTAACAAGTATTGGAACATGTTCATCAGCAGCAAGCGTACCAGTAAACATTGAATGTACAAAAAAAATGGGCGTGCCAAATGATATTGCAGAAACAACAGTATCACTTGGAACAAGTTTTCACAAAGATGGTTCATGTATAGGTAGTGTATTTAAAATTATGTTCTTAGTAAGTTTATTTGGCACATCCTTATCAACATTTGGAGATATTTCTAAAGTACTAGGTATTGCTTTACTAGCTACTCTTTTAGTAACAGCCGTTCCAATTGGCGGTGGAACAATCAGTGAAATGCTAATTCTTACAATGATGAATTATAATGTAGCTGCTTTACCAATTTTAACAATAGTAGCAACAATTATTGATGCTCCAGCAACACTACTTAATGTAGTTGGTGACTCAGCATCAGCAATGATGGTTACTCGTGTAGTTGAAGGTAAAGACTGGATAAACAAAAAGAATAATAAGAAAGAAAAATAAAGATTAAACAATAAAGAAGCTCACAAAGCTTCTTTTTAAATTTTATAAAATACAGCTAAATACGAATTTATTTGATACTTTTGTGAAAATTAACAAAAATCACTTTATAAGCCAGTATGATTATGCTATAATAGAAACGTAAGTTACCATAGGTTACTTAATTGTGAGGTGATAATATGCCAGCAGTAGTAGAACTATCAAAAGATAGAATAGTAAAAATCGCAGTAAAAATGGTAAATGAGAGTGGCTGGGACAGCGTTAATGCCAGAAGTCTAGCAGCATGCCTCGGAGTATCAACCAAGCCGTTATATCGTATCTATGAAAGTATGGATGAAATTAAAGAAGATATTTATAAAGAAATATCACGTCAATATGATGAATTTCTAACAAGTAGAATAGATAGTAAAAAAGCATTATTAACATTATGTATTGCCTATGTTGAATTTGCTTTAGAATATAAAAATCTATTTATAAGTCTATTTTTGAGTAATAATTTAAAATGGAAATCTATTGAAAACGTATTAGATGAAAAATGGAACCAAGGGACAATTATCAATTTAGTAAATAAACATGGTTATAGTTTTGAGGAAGCAAAAAATTTATTTATGAATATGTGGTTATATGCTAATGGCTTAGCTACATTAATCGCTACGAATGATATAACAATGGATGACCAAGAAGTACTTATAAGACTTGTTAAGTACTATAAAATACTTGTCAAAGGTGAATAGATGAAAAAAGTAGAAATAAAACCAAACAATGTAAGCATAGATAGAATTGAAGAAAAATGCTTAAATTGTGGTATGTGTAAAAAGACATGTGAAAAAATTAATGGACTTGAGGGTGACTGTATAAATTGTGGACAATGTATATTAACCTGTCCAAGTGGAGCTCTTATTCCTAAATTTGATTACAAAAAAGTTTTAAATTATATAAATGATACAGATTATACAGTAGTTGCTTTCACAGCCCCAGCAGTACGTGTTGCAATTGGGGATGAATTTGGCTTTGAAAGTGGAGCATTTCTTGAAGGTAAAATGGTATCAGCATTAAAAAACATTGGATTTGATTATGTATTTGATACAACTTTCGGAGCAGATTTAACTATCATGGAAGAAGCAAATGAATTAGTGGATAGATTAAAACACAAACAAAAACCTTTATTTACAAGTTGTTGCCCATCATGGGTTTTATATATGGAAAAGTACCATCCTGAAGATTTAAATTTAGTAAGTACATGTAAAAGTCCCATTTCAATGGAAGCAAGTATGATAAAAAGTTATTTTAGTGAAATGTATGATATTCCTAAAGAAAAAATAATAACGGTTTCAATTGCTCCGTGTACATCAAAGAAAAACGAAAGGTTAATTCACCCTGAAACAGATGTATCACTTACAACAAGGGAACTTGCCATGATGATTAGAGAAACAAACACTGATTTCAAAAATTTAAAAGATACAGAATTTGATTCATTAATGGGTTCATCTTCATCAAGTGGCCTTATTTTTGGAACATCTGGCGGAGTAACCGAAGCAATACTTAGAACAGCATATTACATGATTAATGGCAAAATGGCCCCACCAAAATTTTATGATTTAGAAGAAATACGTGGAGAAGAAAACATTAAAACAACAACTGTTGACTTAGGAAAATATTATCTTAAAGTAGCAGCAGTTAATACAATAAAAATTGCCAGTGAAAATTATGAAAAATTAAAGACTTTTGACTTTGTAGAAGTAATGGCATGTCCTGGTGGATGCATAGGTGGTGCTGGTCAACCTTTAAGTGCCATTAAAGACATGAATGAAATAAGAAATAAAAGAAGAGAAAGTATGTACAATATGGATAAAGTAGCCCAAAATAGGGAAGCTTATAAAAATCCAAAAGTACAAGATGCCTATATTTCTTATTTAAGTAAAAATGATATAGACTTACATACAGAGTATTATGCTAAAAAAAGTATAAAATCTTAATTTACATTTTAAAATATACATGATAAAATATACACATAGGAGGAAGAAATGAAGAAGTATATAGTATTATTAGTTAGTATTTTTGGAGTTCTATTTGCATCAAATGTTAAAGCAGAAAAAATAGAATTACCAGAAAAAACAGACCACGAAATAGTAAAAGTTTATTTATTTAGAGGGGCTGGATGTTCTCATTGTTACGATTTTTTAACTTATTTCTCAGATAAGTTTAAAGATTATGAAGACTATTTTCAAATTGCTGCATATGAATCTTGGAATAATTCTACAAATCAAAAACTTATGTTAGCAGTTAAAAAATTAGTTGGAGAAAGTGAAGATGCAAGTGTTCCATTTATTGTAATTGGTAACGATTATAAATTAATGGGATTTGGTGCAAATTCTGGAGAAGAAATAATTAAAGCCGCTCTAAAAGCATATCAAGATGAAAATTATACTGATATAGTAAAAAAAGCTATAGAAGATAATAATTTAACACCAACAGCTGAAACTATTGCTCAAGCTGCAAATGATGAAGGTATTTCTGTAAAAGAAGAATATACAACAACAGATATTAATAATGACTACAGTAATCAAAAAGCAGAAAAAAAATCTGATGGAGTAATAGTAGGAATTGTATTTGCAGTAATTTTATTAGGCTTTGGTGGCTTAGTGTTTATCTCTAGAAAGTAGGTATAATGAAGAAGTTTTTAGTAGTATTAATTACAATATTAAGTATACTTTTAGTGCCATCAGTAGAAGCTAAAATTAACTTACCAGAAAAAACAGATCATGAAAAAGTAAAAGTATATCTTTTTTGGAGTAGTACATGTACAAATTGTCATAATTTAATGAAGTACTTTGCAAATAAGTATCAAGATTATACAGATTATTTTGAAATAGTAACATATCAAGTTAATAGCGACAAAAATAACTCATCTTTAGCAAGTACAATTGCTAAGCAAGTCGGAGAAAAACCAGGATATGTTCCACTAGTTATTATTGGTAATACTTATCATGTACTTGGTTGGGATGATTCGCTTGGAGAAACAATAATAAAAGAAGCATTAAAAGCTTACGAAGATGATAATTATACAGATATTGTAGCAAAAGAAATAAATGATAATAAACTTGAAGTAACAGAAAAAAGTTTTACTGAAGCTTGTGACCTTGTAAATATTAAACATGGTGTAAGTGCTAAAGATAAAATAGATACTAAATTTGTAATATGTTTTATAACAATTGTTGTAATACTTGGTTTTGGTGGTTTAGTAATATTATCAAGAAAAAAATAAGATAGCAATTTTCAAAAATGCTATCTTTTTAAATTCTATAAATATTTATTAACCAAATAATTTCTTGTACCATTTGTATTTAAGTAATAATCTTCAATAATTTCGTTAACATCATTATTATATATAGAAATTGTAATTCTAACTGAATAACCTACAACTCCTTTACCAGAAGTATTAAGTATAGTACCAATACTACTATTAATATAAATACTTTGAACATTTAATTTAACTTTACTAAATTCTTTCTTAACTTTTTCTGTTTCACTTTTAATAAGCTCATTAACCGGAGCAAGTATTTCTTCGTTTTGATATAAGTTCAAATCAAGAGCACAACCATTATCTGTTACATCTACAGCCATAGTAGTGTTTTTATCATATTCGTTATTACCATAAGTACATTTAGTAGGTTTACTAGAACCTTTACCAATATTAAGTGTTGCACTAACTGGACTAGTTTTATTACCTGATTCATCACTTGCAATTAGTTGAATAGTATAAGTTCCTTCACTCGTAAAACTATCATAATTTAATTTTTCACCATTTTGATTAACTCCAGAATCATAAAATTCAACATTACATTCTTTATTGCTGTTATCTTTGCAAGACTCTACAAAATCTTTTGCTTTATATGTATCTCCAACAGAAATAGTTACATCTTTTACTTTTAAAATAGGTGACTCAGTATCTACAACTTGAAGCTTAGCTTTATATTTCTTTTTATAAATTGTAATATTAACTTCATAAGTACCAACTTCATTAAAATTAACTTTACTATAGTCGACTTTAATATCGCTTTCTTTAACATTTTTTAATTCTTCAAAGAATAAAGTTTTATCTATATCTTTATTATTTACTTCAATTGCAGCATCATCACGTAGGTAAACAACTGCATCACTATGTTTATTGCCACCGAATACACTAGCCATAACAGCAACAAAAATAAGTAAAAGTATGCCTACAATAGAACAAACTACAATAATAGAAGTAAAATTACTTTTATTCTTTTTTACTTTTTGATTAAAAAACTTTGCCATATAAAATCATCCCTATTCTTAATTAATATTACCATATTTTTTTAAAACTTCCAATAAAAATAACAAAAATAACTAAATTTTCTTGTAAAATGTGTAAAAATGTGGTATTATCGTAATTGCAAGTTTATATTTTTAATATAATTTGTTAAGTGGAGGGGATAACTTGCGGACTTGCCCTATAACCACTTACGCGAAAAAATTTTTATAGGAGGTGTTTTCGTGGCTAAAGAAGTCGTAAAGAAAATTAAATTACAAATCGAAGCTGGTAAAGCAACACCTGCACCACCAGTTGGTACAGTTTTAGGACCTGCTGGAATTAACTTAGGAGAATTTTGTACTAAGTTTAATGAAGCAAGTAGAGACAAAATGGGAGATATCGTTCCATGTGAAATTACCATCTACGATGACCGTTCATTTGACTTTGTTCTAAAAACTGCTCCAGCAGCATTCTTATTAAAGAAAGTTGCTAAAGTTAAAAGCGGTAGTAAGAAAGGTGCTAATGAAATCGTAGCTACAATTACTGAAAAGGAATTAAGAGAAATCGCTGAAACAAAAATGCCAGATTTAAATGCATATGATGTTGAAGCAGCTATGAACATTATTGCTGGTACTGCTCGTAACATGGGTATTGCAGTTAAAG
>URWD01000016.1 GCA_900551525.1 uncultured Mycoplasmatota bacterium | reverse complement strand
TTGTAACCTTTACCTCCGTAGAACTTCCTGTTCCCCCTTGTGCTTTAAAGTATGCGAATGTAGCACCAACTACTAAAGCAATTAATGTAACTACCGCTACTATGCTAAGAATTAATGCTTGTTTTTTATTATTATTCATAAATTTATCACTTTCCTTTACTTATTATGAATACTTTATGAAAATATTATAACATAAAGTTATGGTGTGTTCAATACTATTTTGGTACTATTTTGTATCTATACCAAGATAGTATTAAGATAGTACAATAAACATTGAAAAGGAAGGGAAATGATATGAAAAGTATTGTATCTAGTAATATAAGAATCGAAGAAGAAACATGGGAAAAGTTAAGAATAATAGCTAGTATTAATAAAAGAAGTATTAATAAAGAAATTGAATATCTTATTGAACAAAGTATAAAAGAATATGAAGAAAAACATAATAAAATAGATATTAATTATGAAGAAGAAGTAAAGAATTAATCTATAAATTTGACAATATATAGATTTTGTGATAAAGTATAGCTAATTTTAAGAGGGATTTATATGGCATATACTAAAGAAGATTTATTTTATCTAGGAGTAACAGATTTACAATCTGCTAGAAAAAAAATAGTTGATATTTCTTTATTTGATAATATTGATAATATTAAATTAAGTGATAAAACTAAGAAAGATATTGAATTTACCAAAGAAATATACATAGATTATTTAAAAGATCTTGAAGAATTTAAAGAAACTGATAGAGAAAAAATATTAAAAGCTTTGATGAATACAGAAACAATTGATAATCATTCATTAGAAAGAGAAGATATTAATCTACTTAGAGATTATTATGAAAATCATCATTCCACAGCGATAAGATATCTTACAAAAAAATTAATGAATGAAAATCAACCATTAAATGAAAATATTATTAAAAAAGCTCATGAAATACTAATGCGAGGAACATCTAATGAATCTATAGTTTGCTCAGGATACAGAGATAACAATAAATATTATGTAGGTTATGTTGAAGATGGTCAAAAAATAATTAATTTTTTACCAATATGTCATGAAGAAATAAAAGAAGCTATGCAAGCCTTTATTAATTATTATGAAAGTACAATAACTGAAGAATTTGATTTATTAGCTAAACCATTTATTATTCATGGTCTTCTTGCCACAATGCAAGTTTTTGAAGATGGAAATACAAGATTAGCTAGAACATTACAACATATTAAATTACAAACACTTACTAATGAGTTTTTTGCTCATGAATATAACTTAAGTCCATTTAATTTACCGGTGATATACTTTTCAAAAAATTATATACCTTTTCGTTATGAATATCGAAAACTAATCGAAGATTTAGCTCTAATACATGGTGATGATGAGTGGAATAAATGGATAGAATTTAATCTATATCGTATGCAAGAAAGAATATTTGCAACAGATAATTCATTAATACTATTAAAAAGAAAAAAATAATGTTATCACAAGATAACATTGTTTTTATAATTTGCTGTTGATTGTCTTTTCTAATATTCTTTTTACATCTCTTTCATTAAATGGTTTTAAAAGTATATCAATAATTGGATATTTAAAGGCTTTATCTATAGACTCTTTATCATCTACTCCAGTAATAATAGAAATAGGTATACTTCTAAATAAATCTTTATTTTTATAATAATCTAATACTTCAAAGCCATTTACATTTGGCATATTTAAATCAAGAAGTACAGCTTTAATATTTTGTCTTTTTGTATCATCTTCTAAAATATCTATTGCTTCTTTACCATCAGTTGCACTTATTACTTCAAAAGAATCATCTAATATTTTTAAAATAAAGTTTCTTATTAAATTAGAATCATCCACTACAAGAATTGCCTTATCATGACTTGTCTTCGGAGCTTTATATAAGTTATCATCAACTATACCTACTCCCATATATTTTTTTACTAAATTAACTACTCTATTTGCTTCTTTCATTAATTCATTAAAATGTTCTGTAACATAGTACATGTCATTGGCTTTACTTTTAAGTTCATGATCATATGCAAGTTCACCTAAGACTTCAAAGCCAAAATATCTGGCATCACTTTTAAGCGAATGGACAAGTATGGCATAATTTGCCATATCTCCGATTTCTTTACAAGCTTTAATTCTCTCTAGCTTTCCTGGTACTTCTTGTAAAAAAGTTTCAAGGGTTGCATCATATGTTTCCATATCTCCGAATAACTCTAAAGCTTTTTTTACATTTGCTCCATTTTCAATTAAAATATTTACATCTTTCATAATATCACTCCTTATTTAAATATTCATTTATTACTCTATTTAATTCATCTTTACTTATTGGTTTGGCTAAGTAATCATTAAATCCATCTGCTAAGTATTTTTCCCTCATACCTGTTAAAGCGTTTGCTGTAAGGGCTACAGTTGGTATATTAAAATCTGGTATTTGCTCTTTTATTTTATGAAGTGTTTCTACTCCACTTAACTTTGGCATCATATCATCCATTAATATTAAATCATATTTTTTATCATTTTTCAAGTTATCTATGCAAATAAAGCCACTTTCAACACATTCTGTAGTAATACCATAAGTTCCCAGCAATCTTTCTGCAACCTTTAAATTGATTTTATTATCATCAACTACTAAAACTAATTTATTATTTACTTTTATGTCATCATTTTTAACAACCGGAGCATCAACTTTTATAGTTGGATTTTTAACAATTCTTTGGTCTATTGAAACTGTAAACTTAGAACCTTTTCCATATACACTTTGAACTACGATAGCTCCATGCATTAAATCTACTAACTTTTTAGTTATAGCAAGTCCTAATCCAGTTCCTTCAATAGTTACGTTATCTTCTAAATCTAATCTTTCAAATTTATTAAATAACTTATTAATATTTTCTTGCTTAATACCAATACCGGTATCTTCAACTGATATTATTAATCGACATACATCATTTTTAACAACTGAATTTATACTAAATGTTATGCTTCCTTCTTTGGTATATTTAACAGCATTAGTTAATATATTTACACATATTTGTTTTAATCTTGATGCATCACCATATAAAACACGAGGAATAGTATCATCTATTTTTGTAATAAGTTCAATAGGTTTATCTCCAAGTCTACCTTTTGTTAATGCAATAAGTTCTGTTGTAACTTTATTAAAGTCATATTCAGTATTAACTATTTCTAATTTACCAGCTTCAATCTTCGATATATCCAAAATACCATTTACTATTTCAAGAAGATTATCACTAGCCATAACAATATCATTTACTTCATCTTTAGCACTATCTGGTAAAGTTTTATCTTCCAAAAGCATATTACTAAAGCCCACGATTGCATTAAGTGGTGTTCTAATTTCATGCGACATACTTGATAAAAATTCTGTTTTAGCAGTATTTGCTTTTTCTGCAGCAATCTTTGCTTCATTTAACTGGGCAATCATTTTAACATCTGGGTTATCAATTGTAAAATACATAATGTAGTTAACAAAGCAAACCACTATTGAAACCCAAATTAAATATGGATTTATATTAACTACTACTAAAACTCCAATTAATGATAAAAGCATTACTAATACAAAGAAATATCTTTTATCAACTTTTTTAAGATTAAATAAAACTATTAATAAAGTCATAATGAGATAAACTACACACAATATTTCAGCCATCAAAACTGCAGAACCATCGGCTGTATATGCGTTTCCAGATTTGATTACATCAACTTTACCAAATAACATAAATATAAAAACTATTAAATCTGTAACTAAAAATGGTATAGAAAATTTCCTATAATGTGATTTAAAAACTGGAAGCGTTATTATTGCAATGTAATAAAATATACTATTACAAATTAATATCAGCATAACAAAATCTATTTTATTTAAAACTGTAATTATAAAATCTAAGTAACCTGGAGTATAAAAGAAGGCAATAGATTGAAGTATTGTTACAATTAAACTATCTACAAAACTACACACAATCATGCATGAATACATTTTATTTTCTAATAAATCTACCCTTTCT
Organism: uncultured Mycoplasmatota bacterium; assembly: GCA_900551525.1. Taxonomy (GTDB): domain Bacteria; phylum Bacillota_I; class Bacilli_A; order RF39; family UBA660; genus Onthocola_B. The sequence goes on along the minus strand of URWD01000016.1, from coordinate 24,289 downwards.
TTAGAGAAATAAATATAACACATTAAGCCAGAAAAAAATAGTGAACATACTGGCAATAATATACCTTCCATACTTACCACCTATTATGATTATATCACTATTTTTTTATTTATAAAAGCTTTTTTTAAAATCTTCTTTGGAGATCTTCTCTTTTTCTTTGTCTAACTAATTTTTGAGCATATATTACATCATTTACATTTCTTGCTGTAATATTGTCGATTTCCGCAATGCTTTCAAACACGTCTTCAGGCCTTACTTTGTCTTTTGGCCTAAAATCAGATGATCTTTCAATACTTGAATCATAATAATCCATTGTACTTAAATTATGTACTAATTTTTCTTCAAGAGCATTTATTGGATCGGAATATTGACCAATAAGTTCTTCTCTTGTTATATGACCATATCTTTCAATCATTAAATATAACCATGTTGCCATAACATCACGTAAATATTCTAAAGCAGCTTTTTCACTTAAATCATCAATTTTTATTGGTTCATCAACCACTGTGTGAATTATATCGTCTTTAGTTGGATGAATTTTGTTTTTTATATTCTTTGGTCCCTTATCTCTCAAGTAATGGACAATAGGGACTATATTAGCACCAGTTTCTTTAGCCACTCTATAAATACCTGGCCATAAATCTAAAACCAATTCATTGGCACTTTTATTTAAAATGCCTTCTGGATATAATATTAAATCGACTCCATGATTTAATACATTAACACAATTATCTATACACATATTTCTACTTACTTCAGACTTACGATTAAACATAGTTACTCCATTTAACCAAGCAGTTATACCATCAAAAGAATTATAAAATTGAGGTAAACTAGCGAATAAAAAATAAGCATTTCTTTGGCAAGCTAAAACAGATGCCAGTGGATCATCCTTAAAACCATGGTTAGGCATCCAAATGACTGGGTTATCTGGTAACGTAATTGGTTTGTCTGGTGTTGTATCATTTGAATTTTTCAAAGTATTTCTATTTTCAAATACTTGAGTATTTTGAAGAAACAATGGACCAATTTTCTTTATAAATAAATTTACTTTTTTTCTTAAAGCTATTTCTTCTTCACTTAATAAGTCACTATTTAATAAATAACCAAACTTCTTAACCATATAATTGTACATAAGTGAAGCTTTTTTATTATCTCCGATTAGATCAAGTTCTGAAGTAATTAATCCTTCTTGTAGTAACAAATCTATAGTGACTTTGTCATTTTTAGTTAACTTCATAATATCTTTTCCCCTTTAAACAACGTAATTATACCATTATTTTCCTATAAAGTATACAATTCAGGTAACTTTTAGTATCATATTTGATACAGTAATTAAGTTTTAACGTTTTTTTTATTAAAAAAAAAGAATAATTCTTCTTTTTTGTATTATTCTTTGTTTAAATATTCATTTATTACTCTATTTAATTCATCTTTACTTATTGGTTTAGCTAAATAATCATTAAATCCGTCTGCCAAGTATTTTTCTCTCATTCCTGTTAAAGCATTAGCTGTAAGGGCTACAGTTGGTATATTAAAATCTGGTATTTGCTCTTTTATTTTATGAAGTGTTTCTACTCCACTTAACTTTGGCATCATATCATCCATTAATATTAAATCATATTTTTTACCATTTTTGAGGTTATCTATGCAAATAAAGCCACTTTCAACACATTCTGTAGTAATACCATAAGTTCCCAGCAATCTTTCTGCAACCTTTAAATTGATTTTATTATCATCAACTACTAAAACTAATTTATTATTTACTTTTATGTCATCATTTTTAACAACCGGAGCATCAACTTTTATAGTTGGATTTTTAACAATTCTTTGGTCTATTGAAACTGTAAACTTAGAACCTTTTCCATATACACTTTGAACTACGATAGCTCCATGCATTAAATCTACTAGTTTTTTAGTAATTGCTAAACCTAGTCCTGTTCCTTCAATGGTAATATTTTCTTCTAAATCTAGTCTTTCAAATTTATTAAATAACTTATTTATATTTTCTTGTTTAATACCAATTCCTGTATCTTCAACTGCTATTATAAGTCTACAAACATCACCTTTTATAACTGAATTTACACTAAATGTTATACTTCCCTTTTTAGTATATTTTACAGCATTAGTTAAAATATTTACACATATTTGTTTAAGTCTTGTTGCATCACCATATAACACTTTAGGTATTACTTCATCTACTTTAGTAATTAATTCTATTGGTTTATCTGCAATCCTTCCTTTTGTAAGAGATATAAGTTCAGTTATTACTTTATTAAAATCATATTCACCATCAACAATTTCTAATTTACCAGCTTCAATTTTTGATATATCCAGTATACCATTAACTATTTCCAGTAAATTATCTGATGCCATAACAATATCTTTTACTTCATCTTTTGCACTATCTGGTAAAGTTTTATCATCTAAAAGCATATTACTAAAACCTACGATTGCATTAAGTGGTGTTCTTATTTCATGAGACATATTTGATAAAAACTCTGTTTTAGCAGTATTTGCTTTTTCTGCTTGTGTCTTCGCAGCATTTAATTCACTAATTAATTTAACATCAGGATTTTCAATAGTAAAGTACATTATCATTACCACTAAAGATAAAAGATAATTAATTAAAAAAGCGGATGGGAATAAACTTTGAACTAAAAAATTAATAAGCATTAGTAATACAAAAATATACAAAGGTCTTAATTTCTTTCCTTGAATATTTTTTCTATATTTAATTGCTATTGTTATAGAATAAAGAATAAGAATAAAACAAATAATATAAGTTAGTAATACAGGAAAACCTTTGGGTATAATAACATTTTCTAAAACATCAAAATTAATTGGTAAAATTAAAATAAATGGTACAGTAAAGATTAAAAATAAAGCAAATGTATAAAAAGTATTCATCATTTTACTTTTATAATTTTCGCTATTAGGTAAACTTATACATTTAATATAATAAGAAAATAATAAAAGCCATAACACAAAATAAACTAAAACAAATTTAGATGCTAAAGAATACATTAAACCATTAATATCATAACCATACTTATATAATAGACATGTTGTTATATCCATTGATAATCCAAAGATAGTTAAAAGTAATAAATACTTATAAATTCTTGTTTCTATATTATTTACTCTTTCTTTAGATAAAAAATTATATGTAAAAAGAATTATTATAATTAATGCACTTATTGAGAAATATAATCCCATCACTACCACATCCTACCGTAATAATAATATCATAAAATATATTTCATTTCAAGAAAAAAAGAAATCTACATTTAAGTAGATTATCTTACTTTAGTTCTAACTAAATTTTTGGTTTCTTGTTTTTCTTTGTCTTTAGCTTCCATAGCTTTTGGATCAAGTTTTCCATTATCAGTTCTTGGTAGTGCTTCTTCATAATATTCAATATATCCAGGAAGTGCACTAGTACCTAAAGTTTTTTCTATTAAAGTAAATATTTTATCTTCTAGTACTTTTCTATCACAGTTAAAATTATTTAAACTTACATGATAACTTGGTAAAAATTGTTCCTTATCATCTGGAATTGATGTAACTATTACTTCTCTTATTTCTGGGATTTGAAGAAGTATTTGTTCAATTTGTTCGGGATAAATATTATCTACACCAGAAACAAAGTTTCTTTTAACTCGACCTACAAATTCATATTCACCATTTTCGTGTTTAACAGCAACATCTTTTGTATTATACCATTTAACACCATTTTCATCATATACAAATACAGCATTGGTTTCGGCTTCATTTTCATGATATCTAAGCATCATTCCAGGACCATTTACTAGTAAAACTCCAGGAGTTTCCAAAGGCATGTCTTCAAATGTTTTAGGATCAGCAATTTTTGAATTTACAAATGGAATTGGATATCCTATTGTTCCTGGGGTATTTTTTCCGCCTAGACATACATGCGTCGGAGCCCACATTTCTGTTAATCCTAAACCATTTCCAATTGGTGTTATGCAACCAGCATATTCTAATGCTTTATTTGCTTCCTTAAGTTTTTGAGGTTTAAACATTTCACCACCAGACAAAGGTTGAATTAAGTTTTCCAAAGTCCATGGTTTTAAACTAGGATCTTGAGCTAGTATTTCCCAGTGAACAGGTCCTCCCATAGCACCATTTGCATGAGTTCTTACAAGTTCACTATAAAAATCTTTTGGTAAAGCTTTTAATGTTAAAGCATATTCTAAATTTTTACATAAAGCATAGTGTAGAACCAATCTTCCAAAACACATATGACCAAAAGGAATATTTCCTAAATGAACCATACCAGGTTCTAATATTAATACATAATCTAGTGCTTTTACAACACTATTTAAAGCACCACCATCTAAGTCAACACCTTTATGAACACCACTAGATCCACCAGTAAACATAATATCAGTAGTAGTTCCTTTTATATGTTTTGGATATTCTACATCAGTATAATCCTTACCATCTGCAACAATGCTCATTAAATTGTTATCTTTCTTTAAAATTTTATTACCAGCTAATAATTGTTTGGCATTATAAAGAAATTTTAAACCATTTTTATCTAAAGACTCTAATGGAGAATATAAAATCGGCGTAATATTTAAACTCTTTGCAAGATTTTTAAAATTTCCATGCATCATGTCAACAGAAATAATAAATTCAGGCTTTGTCATTTCTATATCTCTTTTCATCTTATACTCATTATTAAGTGGACTTAATCCAATAACTTGAGCTCCAAGTTTTTTTAGTGCATAAAGTAGATATACCGACTCTGGAGTATTCACAACTACAACACCTACTTTAGTATCTTTGTGTATCCCTCTTTTGTATAGTGCACGAGCAAATTCATCAATTCTTTCATGTAATTCTTCATATGATATTTTTTTAGTATCAAATGATAAAGCAGTATCATTCATATGATTTTTATTTCTTTCAAGTAAAAAATCATATTCATTACCTTCTGGTAAAGTGTCTTCTTTCATTTCTTTCGTATAGTAATCATAAAATTTTTCCATATTTTCCTCACCTTGTCTTGATTATACAAAATTTAATACGATTTAACAATACTTACGTTGACTTTTAGTATCATATTTGATACAATTTTACTGGTGAGAACATATGGACTATGATAACAATTATATTGAAGTTGCTTATAATCCAGAAGAATTAAATGAAATTTTCATTAAAGAATTTATAAGTTTTAGAAAAGAAAATAACTTAACACAAGATTTATTTTCTAAGTATTCTGGAGTTTCTAGAGAAAAAATTGCTAGAATTGAATGTGGAGCGTGTTCTCCTTCTGTACTTAGTTTACTTAAAATTCTTGGACCAATTGGATATACTATTAAAATAGAAAAAGTAAAGAATAAATAACTTACGTTCTTTACTTTTTTTATTTTTTACCTTTTTGTATTAATAACGCATATTCTAACATATATTTTGTGATGATCATTTCTAATGATTTTACTTTTTTAGGATACTTTCTAGGAAGATTGCAACACCATCATCATCATTTGATGATGTAACATAATCCACCATGTTTTTAATTTCTTCAGAAGCATTAGCTACACAAACACTATAACCGCTTTTATTAAACATTGAAATGTCATTATAATCATTGCCTATTGCAATTGTATTTTTAATAGGAATGTTAAAATAATCTGCTAAGAAACATAGTGCATTTCCTTTGGATGCGTCGTTGTTTACCAAAGAAAACCACTTTTCATAATAAGTATCTTCTTTACTTATTTCATTTACAATCATTACTCTATCTATATTTTTCATAATATGTTTAATTTTTAAAACATCCTTTTCATTTTCATCAATATACATACATTGTTTAACTTTTTTATTTTTTAGAATATTCTTATAGTTACCATGACTTAATAATATTTGTTTTGAATTATAAGGATTTTTAGTAATATAATCACAATCATCTACTGCAAGAATTAATCTAACATCATAATAATAAGCATACTCTATCATTTTATAAACTAAATCTTTATCTATATAAAATGATTTTAAGACCTTATTATTATGATAATCATATATTTCAGCTCCATTAGATGATACAACGATATTAGAAGCATTAATATTTTTACTTATATCTATTGTTTGATATCTAGGTCTAGCCGTACATATTACAACTTCATTTCCAATTTTTATATGTTTAGAAATTGCTTTTTTAACTCTATTTGAAACAGTATCATCAGACTTTGTTAAAGTTTCATCATAATCAATTAATATAAGTTGTTTTTTATTATTCATTTTTTTTAAAAACTTAATTTTATTTCTTAGACATTCAATATTTAATTTATTTAGAATTTTAATTAAATCTTTATATTCATTTTTACACGGAACATATGCAATAATAGGGTGTCTTTGATAATGAACAAAATGTTTTTTCATTCTTACAAATTCATTATTTAAAGCATTATTTTTATTATAATAAAAACTAAATAATTCTTTAGTTTTGTTTACATACTCATCGGAGAATTTACTCAAATTATAAGAAAATCTAATTGGAATAACAATAAATTCATCATTATTGATTATATCTAAAACAAAATTCTCATCATCCTCAACTACCAACGCTATCTTTTTACTTTTTAGATTTTCCATTTCTAAAATATCATAGTCTTCCATATTTATTCCTCACATACATTTAAGTATTCTTCTATTGCCAAAATCATATCTGGAGCAATAATCTTATTCATTTTATTATTAGGAATATTATTTTTAATAATTGATATAGCCTCTTCTAGAGGAAAAACTTCTATCTTAAAATTTCCTTCTTTTTCATGTTCAGTATAATTAACCTTGGATATATCTGGTTTTTTCAAAGTTTCTATTGCATAATAATAAATTTCTGCTTTTCTATTTTTTCCTTCTTCTGGCCAATCCTTACTTAAATAAGTAACTTTCATAAAAGGTTTGTCAATTTTTTCATCAGTTATTTCAATGCCAGTTTCCTCTAATATTTCTCTTTTCAAACAATCCTCAAAAGATTCATTTTCTTCTAAATGCCCACCTGGAAACTGAAAAATACTATTTTCATTACCAATAACAATACCAGACTCAGTTACTAATATAGCTTTTGTTCTAATAACAGTTTCAGTTACTTCACTTTCTTTCAAAAAATCATAATTATAAATTATTTCTTTCATAAATTAACCTCCATATTTTATTTAATTATACTATATAATCTATTTACATTCCATTTTTTTTGATAAAATCATGCAATTATTAGTTTCTTTTATTGACTGAATTTGTGCATAACAAATTTTAGCCATTTCTGTAGGTGACATATATTGAGAATCTAATATAATACCACTAACATTGTTATTTTTCAAAATTTCCAGCCATGATTTTTTCTCCGAAAAACTCTCTAGCTGGGCATCTTCAATAGACTTTGTTCTTAAAACTTTTTCACTCTTTTCAAATCTTTGAATTGCTCTTTTGTAGCAAGTTTCAGGATTACATTCTAACCATACTGCCACAACAACTATATTTGCTAAGTCTAATTTAGTTAATAAATCTTTTGATATTGTTGGAAGATAATTTTCATTAATATCATCATTTTCTTTTTGTATTAATTCATTTCTGTTCATTTGAACAGCATAATGTACATCAGAAATAACTACTTTATTGTCTTCACAATACTTTACAAACCGATCATCTACATCTTCAGATGTAACCTTATCAAAAATATCTTTGTTATCTATTCCTCTCATGTGACCTATATCAAAAAAGCCTTGTACTCTTCGATAAATTTTACTTTCTTCCAAAGTCATACTTAATTCTTTTACAAAAGTACTTTTCCCACAAGCTGTAGGTCCTCCTACTAAAATTAATATATTCATCTCTATAATTCTTCCTTTATTAAATTAAATACTTTTATCATGTCTTTATAAATCATTTTATTCATCAAATTATCATTTATAGTATCTAATAATACTTGTTCAAAATCATTAATAGGAACGTATTTAAGTTGAAAATTTTTCTCTTTTTCCCACTTATCATAATTTGTATTATCAGGATTTATCTTCTTATCAGTTTTAACATAATAGTAATCGAATTCTGTTAATCTATTAATTTTCTTCTTTGGATAATCTTTATTTAAATATTGAATTGTACAAAAAAGTTTTATAATTTCTCCATTATCTAAAGATATTCCAGTTTCTTCTAATATTTCCCTTCTTAATCCTTCAATTAAGGTCTCATTTTGTTCTAAAAACCCTCCTGGGAATTGAAAGGTATTATCACAAAAGCCAAGCAAAATTTCTTTGTCAGAATTAATCATTATAGCCCTAGGTCTATATATTTTTTCATTTATATCTTCCGTTCTAAGATTATCAAAATTTACAATTATTTTTTCCATTGTCAGTCTCCTTTTTAATTTTTTTTAATAAAATATGGTAATCATTTGGGGTATTAATATTATAAAATTCCGATTCTACATAAACAAATCTAGATTTATCATCAGCAAACAAATGATAAATATTGCAATTTTCTTCATTAATATTCATTAGACGAGTCTTAAATAAGTTAACATCAACAACTTTTACTGCCATTAAAGCTTTTTCAGTTCCCAAAAAAACAAATATCTTTAGTATCAGTATTTATCATTTTCTTTAACGCATCATCAGAATAAAATGTATCACCATAAAGAAAAGTTGTAGGTTCTTCTAAATAATCAAAAGCAAACATTTTTCCTAATGGTTTTGAAAAACTAGATTCTACATGTTTAATGCCATTTATCCAATGTCTTCTATCATGTGACAATATCAGTATATCATATATTTCATTTTCATGTAACAATCTAATAGTTCTTTGCAATAAATTTTCTTCATTTATTGAAATAGTTTGTTTAGTAGTATCCATGTAATTATTCTATCTAGTTTCCTTACCATCTGACATAATAGCATATCTCATATAAATATCACCATTATTTTTTTCTACTTAAAATATATTCACCAAATTCATCATCGGGGCTCATTTTTAAATTTCCAAATTGACTATAAAATGACTTAACCGTTTCAATATCAATTTTCTCCATTTTTTTAATTTTTTCAAATTTATCATTCATCATTTTGCCCAAAGTATCAGTAAAATATATTTCTTCACTACCAAGCCTTTCAAGTATATGATTACCCAAAGCATATATTTTTTCTATTTTTACATCTCCATTTAGTAAATTTTTTAAAGCTTTAACAACATCTTGTTTTATTGAACCTGGTTGCAAGGAAAAACCAGCAATTTCTTTACTATGATCAAAGTATTTTAAGTAATATCCATATTCTTCAAAAAGGTTAATTAAATCGATTAAGTTTTGATCAATTCTCCAACCACCACCTTGAAAAACAAAAATACCTTCTTCAGACTTTTCTAATGCCTTTCTACAAAAATTCAAATAAAATCTTAAAGAATTTGGACTCATTTCTAACAAAGCGTGATTGGAAACGACTAAGTCTGTTTCAATAGGACTATTTCTCATTTCCCACAATTTCCAATAAGGAATATGAATACATCTAGAATTATTATTTAATTCTTCATTAACTAACTCATTTATACTATTTCGGCAAATATGATTAAACAAACGATTTTGTATCAAATAAAATGCTTGGGTTACATCTGTAGCAGCATATTTTATTCCATCTTCAAGAAGCAAACAGCCTAAAGTTCCAGAACCACCACCTATTTCAAATACTCTTTTATTTTCGATGGTTCCAAGTGCTGCTTCAATAATTCTTTTTTCACAAATTGAAGCAATCATTGGAGCTTTAACTAAAAATTCTCCCCGATAAGTCTTTTTAGTAAGTTCATAAATATCATAAGTACATTTTTTTAACAACTCAAATTCCTCACAAGTTATACCTCCACACAATTTATTATAGTGGGTATCAAAACTATAAGCATGCATACTATCTATATATCTTATAAGTTCTTCTTCCACTTGAACAGTTGTTGGAAAACCACCAGCTTCAAATAATTTTGGTTTAAATGCTCTGATAAATCTATTTGATAGCATTATTTTTCCTTTACATTCTTGCTTATTATATTCATCAATACTTAAACTCATTTAATAACCTCCTTTAGTTTATTATTTTTAAGTTCAATTACTCTGTCAGACACTTTTTTTACAAACTCTTCCTCATGTGAAACAATTATAAGAGTCATATTTTCTTCAATTAATTCTGCAATCAAATTTAATACACTTTCTTTAAATTCCTTATCTAAAGCACTTGTTGGTTCATCAAGCAGTATAATATCTGGTTTCATTAACATAGTTCTAGCTATAGCTACTCGTTGCTTTTGCCCACCAGATAATTCATCAGGAAATTTATCCTTTTTATCTAATAAATCAATTTTTTTCAAAATATCTAACGTCATTTTTTCACTCTTGGTTTGTGAATAATTTTTAATCTTAATTAATCCAATAATTAAATTTTCAAATACAGTTAAATGTTCAAATAAATTATAATCTTGAAAAACCAATCCTATTTTCTGTCTCAAAATCGAAATTGGATAATTGTTTATATTTTTATTATCAAAAAGTATTTCTCCACCATTAATTTCTTCCAATCTATTTAAGCATTTTAGAAAAGTGCTTTTACCTGAGCCACTTTTTCCAATTATAGAAATAACTTCTCCTTTTTTTACTATCAAATTTACATTTTTAAATATTATTTCATCACCAAATGTCTTGGTTACATTTTTTATTTCCAAAATAGTGCTCATATTTTTTTCACCGCCCTGTGATTAACTTTTCTATAAAACACATTTAACATTTTACTAACTAATAAACAAATTATGAAATACATAATTGCTATCAATATTAAAGGGAAAAATGCTTCATATGTCCTATTTCTTATAATATCACTAGCCTTTGTAAGTTCCATTATAGATATGTAACCGGCTATTGAAGTAAGCTTAATTAATGATACACATTCATTTTTATAAACAGGTATAACATAAGATAGTATTTGAGGTAATAAAATATATCTTAAAGTTTGAATTTTTGTAAAACCCAAAGAATAGGCTGAATTTATCTGTGATTTATTTATAGAATTGTAAGCACCTACCAAAATCTGAGAAACATATGCAGCAAAATAAATGGCAAAAACTATAATAGCAACTATCAATGGATTTATATTAATATTTTCAAATATTACATAGTAAAATATAAGTAATAAAACTGTAATCGGGGTTCCTTGTATTAAAGATACCACGAAATTTGTAATATTTCTTACAACTTCAATTTTAATTCTTTTTATAAGAAAAATTACAATTCCTAATATTGTGCCTAAAAAAATAGCAAAGAAAGATATTATTAGAGTACTCTTAAGCCCATTTAATATTAAAAGGTACCTTTTTTCTTCAATCAAGGTTCTATTAAAACTCAATACAAACTTATTTCCAAAATCAACTAAGTTGTCAAAATTTAGAAAAATAATAGTTCCAATAACAACAACTAATATTAAATAATAAATAATTTTTTTCATACTATCCTCTAACAATCATTACAATTCCGCCTGTATAATTAGGAACTGAAAACAATACTGATTTTTTTCTTTCTTCTGTTACAATTATAGAACAACCTGCCATATCTATTTTACCACTTTTTAGTGCTGGTATTATTCCATCAAATGACATTTCCACAATTTTTAATTTATAACCTAATTTCATACAAATATAATTTATAATATCAATATCGTATCCAACTATTTCATTATCTTTCATATATGAAAATGGTGCCGAACCGGAAACTGTTGCAAATGTTATTACACCCTTAGAATCATCATAAGTATACTTTTCTAATATTTTATTTTCTTCTTTATCACTCATCCATTTTGATTCCATTTCTTTTAATTTGCCATTACTATTCATTTTTAATAATTCGTTATTAACTTTTTCTTCTAGCCACTTACTTTTAGGACTTATTGCAAACGCGTAGCTATCTACACTTAATTTTTCCTTTAAAATTTTTAAATTAGAATTATTTTTAATTATTTCTTTACTTAAAGGTTCATCAGTCAAAAAACCATCTATCTTTCCTGCTTTTAAAGCAGATATTTGATCACTATAACTATTAAAATATGTAGCTTCTGAATTTGGCAATTTTTGTTCAAGTAAAGAATCATATTCGGAACCAGTATAAATACCAATTTTACTAAATTCTAAATCTTTTAAGGAATTAATAGATTGCATTTCTTTAGAACAACCAGCAACAGTGAATATTAAAATACCCAATAGAATTAATTTACTTTTTTTCTCTAACATGTTTTAAATCCCTCGTTTCTTTCTTTGTTTCAATCTCAAAATTATTAAACACCATTTTCATCTTCTTCAAAGTTTCTTTTTCATCAATACCAACCACTTGAACCCATCCTGAAGCATCATTACCAACTCTTCGTTTTTTTTGATATTCACCAGCTTTGGCAAACATTTCGCCCGCTATAACTCCATCCATATTCAATAGTTCATCTAAAGGAGTTATTTTCTCTACAAGTCCTTCCTTATTAGGCAAATATAAATCTCCAACACTTAAAATTCTGTTTCTATATTTTAACGTAACAGGAGTTCGCAAAGCAATATCAATTAATATATTATATATATCAATTCCATAAGAATAACTATGATTTAAAGTTGCCTGACAACCAGGAAGTCTCCATCCTAATTCACTTGCCTTAACGTAGCCATCTTCACTAATAAACACCTCTATAGTCATGGCTCCATTTTCTAGTTGCATTCCAGTAACTATTTGTTGAATAAATTCTTTAGGTATAAATTTAAAGAAATTTGGAATTTTTGGTACTGTCATATGACAGTTCAGCTCATTATTAATTGTGGCCCATAATGTAGGATTAGGAATATACGTAACATAAGAATCTAACACAATACCATTTTGAACTAAACTTTCTATCGACCATTCATGATCATAACAAAAATTTTCAGCCATATATTTTCCAGGTTCAATTATTACATCTAAATCATCAATATCTTTAATAGAATTAATTATATAAGTTTTAATGCTATTCATTCCTCGTCTAGGTTTAAACACAATCCTTTTGCTACCATTTTCAAGAAAAAAATTTTTTAATTCTTCTTTACTATTTATAGCTTGAAAATCAACAGTATCAATTCCGATATCTCTAAATTTTTCTTTCATATAAACTTTATCTCTAACCCATTTTATTTGCTCTTCATTTAAAACTTCTAGTCCCAACTTTCTTGCAAATCTATTAGCAAACGCTAAATAATATTCTGAATCGCTTAAAAAACAATCTATTTTTTCTATATTATTTTTTTTTAACCAATTTTTAAATTTTTTTATTTCTTCATCTATATCATTATTAAAATCAATTGTATAGCATTTAAATTTCGATGTATATTTTAAATAACTATCACTAAAAAATTTCATATTTTTACTTGTTCTAATAATTATTACATCTATATCCTCTCTTTTAAATAATGAATGAGATAAATTGTTTTCATATTCTTCAAAATATAAAAGTCTCTTCATCGAACCAACCTCCTTACATTCATTTTAGTTTCTTCAGTTAAATGATTGCTTTCTAAAATTGTATCAATTCCATTTAACATAAATCTAACATAGGAAAAATCATAATAACTATTTAAATTTTTTTTATATTTATCCTTGTTTTTCAAAATATATTCAAGAATGCATAAATATATTTTTTCTCTTTTTAAAATAAAACCATCTTCATTTTTATAATCTAATGGAAGAACTAAACCTTTCCACACATTTAAACTTTCAATATCTCTTTTTATTCCACATTCTGGCGTTTCATAAATTCTTTTCTTTGCAAACTCATCAGGATACTCATATGCAATACTTTTAAAATAAGCTGCTACATCATATGTATTTTTAATCACATCTTCAGTAACTCTATTAAGTTTTAAAATTTCGCTATAAGCTTTCTCTCCTATATAGACTTTACCATCAAGTAATCCCCTATCACATACAAGAACTTCACTTCTGTCTTCCCTTAAATATTCTTTTAAAAATTGAATTTTAAATAATAAATTTTGAAAATCAAAAATAGATATATTTCGATTTATCTCAAACCCATTATTTAAAAGATAGTTTGCTGTTTCACTAATAAAGATTGCATTTATTCCATCTTTAAGAAAATTTTTTTGAAAATAATCTAAAGATGCTGATTTACCACCACATGGACCTCCTACAAAAACTATTTTACATGTATTTATAATCTATCAGCTCTTTCTTTAATTCTTTTTGATAAAGTTCTAACCACACTATTTTGTATTTTTTTATCATCAATATATTTTGTTAATAAATCCGGTTCTGCTAATTCCACTTCCATAATTTTTGCTTCTCCATTAATCAAAACCATATCAACTCTCATATATAAATATCCACTATATTCATTAATGCTTTCAACTCTCTTAGCTAAATCTAAAATTTGAGGTGGAACATTAGTCACTAACTGAGTTTTTATTTTTTTATGAAATATTGCTGGAAACCTTAGCATAGTATGAGTTAAAACTCCATCAATAAAGATGCATGAATATTCCCCATTAATTATTTCGGGAATAAATGGTTGAAACATTAAACCACAATAAGGATTATTTTCTAAAATTTTTTCAAAATTACCATAAATTTCATTAAATAAAACACTATTTGGAATTTCATCATTACAATTTACAGCATATGTATTTTTGCCACTTCCAGAAATGGTTGGTTTAATTACACAAGGTTCATTTCCAAATCTACTTTCTAAAATTCTTATTATGTTTTTCTCACTAGCTTCAAAATTTTTCAAAAAGTATGTTTTAATTGTTTCAATTTTATTCTTTTTCAGCAAGTTGAATTGTTTTTCCTTTTGTATATTTTCTAAAATCATATTAATATCATTCAATAAAGGCACGCCTTTTTCATCTAACGTTAAAAGCCATTTTCTAAAGTTATTAAAATCATCTTGATAACCCCATACCGAACGCAGAATAAGTAAGTCAAAATTTTTATCTAAAGGTTGTTGCCAAGAAACAATTTCCGACTCAACACCTAATTCATTCAAAGCATCTCTTAATTTTAAATCCTCACTAATCTTATCAGCCCATTTATCACAAGATACAATACCTACTCTTTTCATCTTATCTAAGCCTTCTTAAACATCTATTCATGGCACTCATATGATCTATTATATCCTCTCTTGGAAGTGCAGTTGTCACTCTTCCAATTAACTGTTCGCTATTTGGAAATGAAATAGACTGACCTAATATTATTTTTATCTTTTCTTGTTCATACATATATTTAAGCAATTCAATTTCATTTTTTATAACTCTTCCATCTGCCTCTTTATTTTTCAAATTTGTATAATCGAGTAAAGCAAAGAAACCTGACTCTGGCATTGAGTTGTTTACAAAATGAACATCAGGGATCCCTTCTAATAAATGATTAATATTAAATTCATTTGATGCTAATTTTCTAATATCTTCTTCGATATTTTTCCGTATATTTAAATCATTAACTGACTCTATGCCTTCAACCATTGCTTTTAACAACTCTAATCGATACATATACTCACCAACAATTGGATTAAAATATTCTCTATATACTTGATATCGTAAATCTGATGCATTAAAAGCACCAGCTAAAGCTTTACCTTGCATTACCGGAGATGAATCCATAGTCTGAAAAATATAATTTCTAACTCCTCTAATAATGGATTCATGGGCAACTATCATCCCAGCTCGCAAAGATGCTAATCCATAACTTTTTGATAAACCAGTCATTGTAATAGTATTATTAAAATATTTTTTATTGCAAGCCATAGGCAAAGATAAATTATCTCTATCAAATGTTAAATCTCTATAAATAATATCGTCAATAACAAACACACCTTTTCTAAGACAAACATCACCAATTTTATCCAGAATATCTGAATTTTTTTTATTCATGACTTTTCCTAAAGGATTATGTGGATTTTCATTTAAAAATGCTACTACTCGTGGAACATATTTTAATTCTGGTTCCATTTTTTTTAAGTTCTCATTTAATTCATCTATTCTTTTTTCCAATTTTACTGGATTTACATACCAATTATCTTCCTCAGATAAAGGAAGTATCTCTACTACAGCACCAGCTACACGTTCAGGAGTAAAAGTAAATAAACCATAGTTTGGACCAGTCATTAATACAACATCATAAGGTCTAGCAATAACTTTCATAATCATATTAAATGCTTGAGTAGTTGATACAGTAAAAATTACGTTATCATCATTTATTCCCTTTGGACTTTCAAACCCTTCTCTTTCTAAATATTTAACGATTTCTTGCCTAGATACTTCATCGCCTGCTGCTAATGGATATTCAGACATATTACTATGCAAAATAGTATCAATCAACTTGGCAGTACATAATGGAAATGTTTCAGTCTCCATTGGGCTTCCACCACCTAGTGATCTAGTTTCTAAACCTTTTATTCTTTCATTTTCTAATTGATACAATTCATTGCCATAAATAGAAAAGGCATCAGCTATTTTTTTCACCTCAAAAGAAAAGTTTTTACCATCATTTCTTGTCCCTAAATTTGGTAAACCTCTTACTTTATTTTTCAATAAAGAATTATTTTCAAACAATCTTTTTAATGATTCACAATATTCTTCTTGCATATTATCACCTCAATTGAAATTATTATATGACATGATTTAATAAAAGAAAAATACTTTTTTTTAATATTAAATATAATATTTTTTAATATTAAAAGCCAACTTTTACATTTGGCCTTTACTTTAAAAATATTTACTAACTTCATTTTCAATTCTATCAATTAAATAATAGGCAATTTCTCCGTTATTGCACATATTAATGAGTTCATTCTTATCAACATACATTGCTTCTGTTGATTCATTATCATTAAATTTAATATTATTTAAATCAAAATCTGCAAACAAAATACATGTAATATATGCATATTTGAATAAACTTCTTTTTACTGGTTTTAAAAATATTGGTTTTGTTTTTTCTATCGTTGTAACTATCCCAATTTTTTTATTTAACAATCTAATTAAAGCAGTTTCTTGATTCTCCCCGGAAATAAAACTACCACCTACACAACACCAACTACCAGCATATCGTTTTGAATAATCTAAAGCATTCTTAATCAGCAAAATCTCTTTTTTTGAATTAATTATCCAAATCTCTAAAGCTAAATGATAAAAACCATTAGGTATCTCATTTCCTTTAATAACAACATCGCCAGTTCTATTTAAATTTTCGTCATATAAATCCCAAATTTCCATTATTGCAGCTCCTCATCAACAAATTTCTTTAACAAATTTATAAAATCAATAACAATTTGATTAGTTTTTGTATAAGCTATTAATACTTTATCACTAAATATTTCTTCTTGAACATCGATGATTTGTAAAGAATCATGTTCTAAATACTCTTTAAGTAGCAATTCATTAGATAGTCCAATTCCAAAATTGTTTTCTAATAAACAAAAATATAAGTTTGATTCATTAATATTTATCACATCCATAAAACTAATATCATTTAGAAAACACATTTTTTTAATTTTTCCTGATTTCAAGGATGGTCTGTAAGAGATAAAAGGTACATCGTCTAATTGTTTTATACTATTAATATTTTGATATAAACTAAACAGTTCATTTCCACATACAAAATAGTTATTTAATTCACATAATAGTTCGGTTGAAACATCGTTTAATTTATGAATATATCCTTCTTCATCAATAACAATATCATATTCTTTATTAGTAACTTTGTCTATACTTAATTTTGAATATAAATCAACATTCAATTTTACATTATTATATTTATTTTTAAATTCTTGAATAAATTTTAATAATATTGATTTAGCATAACTATATCTTATTCCAATATTTAATTCAGTATAGCATTTTTGATCATTAAAACACTCCATATTTTTTTCTAAACTCTCAAACATAGGTTGCAAAGTTTCAAACAATCTTAATCCTTCTTGAGTTAGCTGAAACTGCTTAGTACTACGATTTATTAAAACCTTATTTAATTGTAACTCCAAATTTTTAATACTTAAGCTAAGAGATGGTTGTGCGACATTTAAATTTTTTGAAGCATTTGTAACACCTTTATAAACAACAATGTAATAAAAATTTTTAAATAAATTAAAATTAAAATTATTCATATAACCACCCAACATTTACTTGAATTTACAATTATTATAACATATAAATATATTAAAAGTCCACTATACATATTGTATTTAACCCCCTTTTTTCATATTACTAAAGCAAGCTCTAATGCTAATAGCAATACTTCCTTCTTTTTATCTATATTTACTAATCCATTTAAACTTCTTTTATTCCAGACAGTTCCATCTAAATTATCTCCAGCATAATAGAAAGTAAAGTATTTCATATTTAGTTTATTACAAACTGTAGCAATAACTGTACCTTCAATATTTGGATCCATTTCCAACGAAACAATTTTTCCCTCATCAGGTTTAAGTATGCCAGTAAGCATCTTTATAGTTGTACTTTTACAGCTCCATTTGGCCCAATATAACCAACAATTTCTCCCTTCTTAATTTTAAAAGAGATATTATCTACTGCCTTAACTTCTTTGTATTTCTTTTTTAAAAAAAGACTTTAAAGCATTTTTTAGCCCACTCTCTCTTATAGCAACCTTATATTTTTTTGAAAGGTTACTAACTTCAATTACATTCATATACACCTCCATAACACGCAAAAAAAGCCATTTTTATTTTGATACCACTATAATAAAATGACTTTAATTTTATTTTTTCCCTTTCGCCTTACGACAAACATATCAAATTATTTTTGTTTTTGCAGGTAGAAATTATTATTTTTGTTCTAAAATGGCTTTAATTCTTCTAACACCTGCACTAGATGCTTCTTCTTTTGTAATTTTAAAGTGTCCAAGTTCGCTAGTATTTTTAACATGTGGACCACCACATAGTTCTTTAGAAACATTATCACCTATTGTATAAACTGTAACAATATCTGGATATTTTTCAATAAACATGCATTCTGCTCCACTTTTGATAGCATCTTCTTTAGACATTTCTTCTACTCGTACATCTAAGCCTTCTTGTATCCAGCTATTCACTAAATCTTCTGCCTTTTGTTTTTCTTCATCACTTAATTTATGATCACAACTAAAGTCGAAACGCATTCTTTCATCTGTTATGTTACTACCCTTTTGATGAACATCTTGACCTACCACTTGTTTTAAAGCAGCATTAAGTAAATGAGTTGCTGTATGATATTTAGTTTCTATTTCACTATTACCTGCAAGACCACCCTTAAATTTACCAGCTGAAGATGTTCTTGAAAGTTCTTGATGAGCCTTAAACTTTTCATTAAATCCTTTTATATCTACTGAAATTCCTGCATCTTTAGCAAGTTCTTCAGTAAGTTCAATTGGAAAACCATATGTATCATATAAATGGAATGCTACATCTCCATCAATGTCTTTATTACTTACTTTATTAAATTCTCTTAAACCTTTTTCAAGGGTTCTATTAAATTTTTCTTTTTCGTTTTTTAGTACATCAAGCACAACTTGTTTATTTTCTTTAAGTTCACTATAATAGCTTTCATATTTGGAAATTATTAGATTTGCTATTTGTTCTTCCCAATTACTACTTATATCAATGCCTAGTTTTTTAGCATGTCTTATAGCTCTTCGAATAAGTCTTCTTAATATGTAACCTTGATCAGTATTACTTGGTTTAATTCCTGCAGGATCACTACTTATGAATACTGCAGTTCTAATATGATCAGCAATTATTCTCATACTTTTTTCATTACCTTCATATGGAAGTCCTGCAATACTGCTTATTAAATCAATAACATCACTCCAGATACTTGATTTATAATTATCATCAACACCTTCAAGTACAGTTGTGATTCTTTCAACACCCATGCCAGTGTCGACATTTTTCTTTGGAAGTTCTGTAACGGTTCCGTTTTCATCTTTATAATATTGCATAAAGACATTATTCCATATTTCAACCCATCTATCATCTTCAGGATCAAAAGTTTCTGGAGCTTCTTCATTACTTCTAAAATAGAATATTTCTGTATCAGGGCCACATGGACCAGAAGCTCCAGCAATCCAGAAATTATCTAAAGTAGTTTTAGCAATTCTTTCTTTTTTAATTCCTAAACTAAGCCATTTGTTATAACTTACTTCATCAAATGGTATTAAGTCATTACCAGCAAAAACCGTTACAGCAAGTTTTTCTACTGGAATATTTAATACTTTAGTTAAGAATTCAAAACTCCATGTAATACTTTCATCTTTAAAATAATCACCTAAAGACCAATTACCTAGCATTTCAAAGAATGTATGGTGTGTTGTGTCTCCTATTTCATCCAAATCATTAGTTCTAATACATTTTTGGTAATCACATAGTCTTGTTCCATAAGGATGAGGTTCACCCATTAAATATGGAATTAAAGGTTGCATACCAGCAGTATTAAATAAAACTGACGGATCGTTTTCTGGTACAACGGGACTACTTGGTATTTGTTTATGTCCTTTGCTTACAAAAAAATCAATATATAAATCTTTAATTTTCATTTTCTAAACCCTCCAATATTTTAAATACTTTTTCTTTAGTTTTTGCCAGTTCATCATTTGCTATAATATAGTCAAATTCATCATAAGTTTCAAGTGCTCTTTCAGTAATATCACTTTGTTCTTCTAAAGAAAGCTTACTTGGTGCAAATTGATTAATAACCAAAATACTTGTTACATCATCATAGTTTTCTTTCATTTCTTCAAATTCAAGTGGCATTCTTGCGTCACTTATTATTACAACATCCACTAAGTCTTTATAAAGAGTTATATCCTCAATCATTCTTTTTGTTAAAAATCTTTCATCATAACTTCTAACCTTAGCACCAAAATTTTGTAAAAATCTTCTTGGTTTATTTTGACTTACACCATCCCAATCAGTTAGTTCTTTAGCAAATAATTTTATGTATTTACTAAATTCTGTTACAACGCATTTTTTTAATTTATAAGTATAAAACTCTTCAATCATTTTGGCAACTTCATTCTTGCCACTTCCACTTTTTCCACCAACAACAAATATTTTCATTTTCTTCTTTCCTTTCAAAATAAAAAGAATGATACCAAAAGGAGTCAATGTATGACGGTACCATCCTTTAATTAACTTAATTATTTGTAACGTAATTACCCGATTAATCTCTATGAGTAGCAATTATATAACTCTTTTATTAGTTTTCATCAACCACTAACTTTCTGCAAATAAGATTTATATAACATCTCACATCAACGATTACATTTAATAATATACACATATTTTTTTAGCTTGTCAAGAGTATTTGACAAATAGCCACACTTATGTTATTATGTATTTAGTAAAGGATTTTGCATAAAATAATAAATGGAACATCCAATTTTGCATGTTGGATGCTGCCACATTGTGTGTGCATCTTAATCAACATGGTTGATTAGATGCTTTTTATTTTCTCTACTTTAATAACAAAACCAAAATGAGAAGAATAATGAATGATAATACCATCTTTTTGATATTCCATAAATACTAGTTTAATATATGATTATATTAAAAGTAATATGTTTTATCATATTGCTTTTTCTTCATTACTATTTCTTTGAAATAACTCAAATTTTTCAATAATAAATTCAAATATAACTTTGATAACGGACATTATTGGTGATGCAAGTATCATCCCTATAATACCAAAGAAATGACCAAAAATTAATAATCCACAGATAATTACTACTGGATGTAAATTAGTAGCTTTACTCATAACAATTGGTTGCAGTACATAAGACTCAATAAGTTGAACCACACAAGCTATAATAAATACTCCAAGACCTATAAGAGGACTTTGTGTTAACCCTACAACTGTTGCCACTACTGTTCCTAAATATGGTCCAATATATGGAATTAAATCTGTAATACCACAAAATAACCCAAATAATAAGGCTGATTTTAAACCAATAATACTAAATCCTATCGTATCACAAACAAATACCATACAGGCAACAAGTAATGTTCCATTAACACATTTTCTAACTTCTGAACCAATCTTTTCTACTAAAGATGCAACTTCTACTTGATGTTTTACTGGTATAACTTTAAGAAGTAAATTAGTTACATTGTCAAAATCAAATAACATATATAAACCTATTATTAAACCAAAGAATATTGTACCAAGTCCACTTACTAAGTTAGACATTATACTAACTATCGTAGTTGGTAAATTACTTGAAATACTAGTTCCATAATTTGTAATAGCATCTAATATATTTGTTTTAATTGCCTCAATATTAAAGGCATCACTGTCTATTTTGTCAAAAGTACTATTAATAAAATCTGTAATTTTTTCTGTTATACTTGGTAGTGTTTTTATAAGTTCATTTAATTCATTATAAATAATTGGAATAAATATTCTAAAGAAAACTATTAAAAATGCTATAAATATAACATATACAATCATAGATGCCAATATTCTTGACATTCCTTTTTTAGTCATTTTATCAACTAAAGGAGCAAATAGCCAAGCAACAATAAATCCAATAAAAAGTGGTGCTAGTACATTAAGTACACTTCTAATAAATTTAAATACTCCAAGTTCTTTTAAAAGTACTGTGCCTGCTAAAATTATGCCAATTATAAGTATAATAAAAGATAATTTTAAAATATTTTTACCTAAGTATATTATTTCATTTAAGCCATTTGTGTCTAATTCATTTTTCTTTTTAAACATAGAAATCACTCCCTATCTATATTATAATACAAAATATTCAAAAAAAACAGCTTTTTATGCTGCTTTATCACGAATTCTTTCTTGCATTTTGGTTTTTTCTAATTCACTGTTTCTTTCATTAAGTAAATATATTATGAATTTTCTTAAAGTTAAGTATGGTAAATTAAATAAAATATCAACTGCTAAATCAAGATTATTATTCTTAATAGCCATTATAAAGCTATCTTCAATAACTTTATCTTTACATATACTTCTAAATTTATTTAAAATATTATTTAATTTGACTTTATTTTTTGTTGTCTCGTTTAAATATAGGTCTATTCTAAAATTATTATAAAATTCTTTATCTATTACTTCAATTGGATTATGTTTTTGGTTATCAGCAATTATTAGTTTTCCATTTAAATATTTATCACTTACTAAATTGGCCCTCTTTATAGAAGATAATAGTTCTTCTTTAGAAAAATGCATAGTAAATGAGTCAATATCTGCTAAATTATATGGATTATAACCATTTGCAATATCAAGCTTAGATATATCAATAAATATGTAATCACCAATTCTGGCCATTAGACTTAAAAAATGTTTCTGTTCTTCTTGCTTCTTCATTTCATATCAACTCACTTTCTTGAAGTGAAGAGTTTATTTTACCATAGAATATACATTGTGTCAAATTTAAAGCAAAAAAAGTCCATAAAGGATTTTATCTTTCAAAATGGCGTCCTAAGTGAAGAAGTAAAATAACTTCTAATTATTTATATTTATTAAAACTATCATTTAGACCATTCATCATATTAAAATCAAAATCATATATTGGCAAACAAACCCCATACTTATTCTGAATACTATTTATATATTCGAAACATTCAGTTGGAGCTATTATTCCTTTAAAATTATCAATAGAAACAAACCCACTTTCTGTAGTTACTTCAAAAGAAATATTAGGATGTTGTTGTAAATCAATATTTGTTCCATCAATTATAAAAAATATTACACTAGAATTAAATGGTAGAAAATAATAATAGTGATCTGATAATAATCTTGTTTTAATTTCTGGGGTTGATGAATTAAAAAAAGATATTTTACTTTCAGGAGTACCTCTTAATCCACTAACTTTTCCGGATACATTTATTCCTAATTCTTTTAATTTTTGTAATGACATTAGGCCCCCATTCTTGATTATTGATTCAAATTTAAAATATGTTTCCTTATCGTTAATATCCCCAATTCCATGGGTTAATAGTTTATTTTCTAATAAATAATAATACATTTTTTCGTTCATAAATTTCCACCTTATTTAAATATTATAAATTGTATAATAACTTAACCATTATGCAAGTGGGTTTCCAAATTGACAAGATTAATTTAATTATATAAATATATTAGCATAAAATTAAGTATTTTAAAACTCGAACATTACATTCGAGTTGAATTTCTAACTGGTGCGAGTGTCGTAGATATCTACAACTTTTTTATTAATCTTGGAGATAACTCCTCA
>URWD01000015.1 GCA_900551525.1 uncultured Mycoplasmatota bacterium | reverse complement strand
ATTATAGAATACATACTGATAGTATTAAAGAAAATTTAGTTCCTACTTTAACAGATAAACAAAAAGTTTTTGTTTATGCTAACGAAGCAGATGTAATAAATGTAGCATTGTTTGGAATGACTGCAAAAGAGTGGAGAGAAAATAATCCGAAATTGGAGGGTAATATAAGAGATTATACAGATATTTTACATTTAGTTGTCTTATCTAATTTAGAGGTATTAAATGCCAGTATGATAGAAAATAATATTGGTCAAAAAGATAGATTAGAAACATTAAATGAAACTGCTAAAAGACAAATAACTATTTTAGCAAGTGATAATAATATAATAGGTATAACGAAATTAGATGATCAAAAATTAATTGGAGGGACGAATGAGTAAGTATTGCATGATTGAAATTGCTTTTAATAATAAAGAAGAGATTAATGAAACAAGAATGATAGAGAATGGAAGTGATAAATAATGGATATGTACAAAAAAAGAAAAATGAGAACAGAAAAGAAAAATAATAATCAAGAAGAAAAGTTAACTAAAGTCGGAATTAACTGGTATCCAGGACATATGGTAAAAGCCAAAAGAGAAATTAAAGAAAGAATTAAATTAATAGATATAATTTATGAATGCATAGATGCAAGAATGCCATCATCTTCAAAATTAAAAGGAATGGATGATATACTTGAGGCTAAACCTCGTATTTTAGTTATGACTAAAAAAGATTTATGTGACTTAGATGAAACAAATAAATGGGTAAAATATTATGAAGAAAAAGGATATAAAGTAATTCTTGTTGATTTAACTAATAATGATGATTATAAAAAGTTAATTAAACTTACCTTAGAAATAGCTAAACCTATTCAAGAAAAAAGAGTAGAAAAAGGTCTTAAAAGTAAAGAAATTAAAATTGGAGTAGTGGGTATACCTAATGTAGGAAAAAGTACACTTATAAATAAACTTGCTGGTAAAAAAGTAAGTAATACTGGTAATAAACCTGGAGTAACTAAACAAGTTAATTGGTTAAAAACTAGTAATGGATTTTTGCTTCTTGATACTCCAGGGATTTTATGGCCTAAAATCGAAGATAATACGGAGGCATTAAGTTTAGCATCAACAGCAACAATAAAAATGGAAATTTTAAATATGACAGATATTGGTGGTTATCTTATAACATTTTTTAAAAACTATTATAAAGATATATTAGAAAATAAATATAAGATTGAAATAAGTGAAGATCCTAATGATATTTTTGCTTTATTAGCTGAAAAATTTAATTTTTTTGAAAAAGATGGGGAAATTGACTATGAAAAAGTGTCAACTAAGGTGTATAATGATTTAGTGAGTGGTTCACTTAAAGGAGTAACATTCGATAGATGGAAGAAGTAGATTTATTAAAATATGAAAAAGAATTATATAAAGAAGGGATAACTTTAATAGCTGGAACAGATGAAGCAGGTAGAGGTCCTTTGTGTGGTCCAGTTGTTGCTGCTGCAGTTATTCTTCCTAAAAATTATACTTTGGAAGGTTTAATAGACTCTAAACAATTAAGTGAAAAAAAGAGAGATAAATTTTATGATATAATAGTTAAAGATGCCATAAGTTATGCAGTGGGGGTTGTTGATGCCAAAACTATAGATGAAATAAATATATATGAAGCAAGTAGAAAAGCTATGTTAGAAGCAATTGATGGTTTAAGTGTTAAGCCAGAATATGTTTTAACAGATGCTATGCCACTTCCAATGGAAAATTCAAAAGCTATAATTCATGGTGATGCATTATCCCTTAATATTGCAGCAGCTAGTGTAATAGCTAAAGTAACACGTGATAAAATGATGTATGAGTTAGATGAAAAATATCCTATGTATGGTTTTAAAGATCATAAAGGCTATCCAACTAAAAAACATCTTGAAGCAATTAAAAAATATGGTATACTAGATAATTATAGACTTACTTATAAGCCTGTAAAAGCATTGATGGAGGTAAATGATGAAGAATTTGTTAAAGAATAATTTAATAAAAAACTATATGATATTAGTAGTATTCTTTTCACTTTTAGAAATATCATTTAGATTAATAAGTGGAATATCTTTAAATAATATAGCACTTTTAAGAATATTTATTGGAGTTAATTTTGTAAGTATTTTACTAAGTTTTATTTTGTCTTGGTTTAATAAATTAATTAGTAAGATATTAGTTCTTTTAGTATCTTTTGCTCTAAGTGCATATACATTTTTTCAAATTGGTTTTAATAACTTTATCGGAGTATATGCATCAGTTAATACTAAAAGTCAACTTGGAGCTGTTAAAGACTATATAATAGATTTCTTTGCTTCTTTTAAAGCAACCTATTATTTAGCTTTTATACCATTTATATTACTAATCATTTACTATTTATTTTTAGATAAGTTAACTGAAAAGAAAATTGATAAAAGATTTCCTTTGAAAACAAATATAATGTTTGAACCTGGTATTAGAACAATTACTAGTATTTTAGTTTTAACATTTACTGGCTTTTTATATTACACATCTTTAGATGCATCATTTATGCAAAATAAACTTCAAACTATTAGTAATAAAGAATTATTTGCATATCCGAGCATAGCAAGTACAACTATAAATCAATTCGGAGTTTTAGGTTTTGGATTTCTTGATATAAAATCAACAATGGTTGAAGCTCCGAGTAAAGTAATTTATACTGCTTTTGAAAATAATGGTAAAGATAATAATAATTCAGAATCTAAAAGAGAAATAGATGATACTATATTAGATGAAATAATTAAAAATGAAAAAGATACTACATTAAATAATATTAATAATTATATTAAAAATAAAGATATTACTGATTATAATAGTCATACTGGTATGTTTGAAGGTAAAAATGTTATTGTTATTATGATGGAAAGCACTAATGATATTATTATTAATAAAGATTTATATCCAAACTTTTATAAATTATATAGTGAAGGTATAAGTTTTAAAAATAATTATAGTCCTAGAAATAGCTGTGCAACAGGAAATAATGAGTTTAGTGGAATGACAGGTCTATATACAATTCAAAATAATTGTACAGCTAATATATTTAGTAATAATACATATTTTACATCAATTTTTAATATATTTAAAAATGCAGGTTATAGAGCTACTAGTATGCATGATTATACTGAACAATATTACGTAAGAAATATAATACATAAAAATTTAGGAAGTGAAGCATATTATAATGCTAATGACTTAAATATTAAGTATTATAATGAATATAAAAATTGGGCAAGTGATGAAGATTTTATGAATGCTGCTATGGATATAACATTAAATGATACTAGTGATAAACCATTTATGTTATGGCTTACAACAGTTTCAGGTCACCAACCATATAAGGTTTCAAGTGTTGAAGGAGATAAATATTTAAGTATAACTGAAGGAACAGACTATTCAATGGAAGTAAGAAGATATATGTCTAAGTTAAAAACATTTGATAATGGTTTAGGAATCCTTCTTGATAAATTAAAGGCATCAGGTAAATTAGATGATACAGTTATAGTTATGTATGGAGACCACTATCCATATGGACTAAAAAATAAAGATATATCTAGTGTTCTTACTTATGATTTAGATGATTATGAAGTAGAAAGAGTACCTATGGTTATCTATAATTCTACGATTAAAAGTGAAGTTGTAGAAAAGTACAGTTCTTATATTAATTTAACACCAACTCTAGCTAATCTATTTAATTTAGATTATGATCCTAGATATTATATGGGAACTGATGTCTTTAGTGATGATTATTTAAATATGGTAGCTTTTGCAGATGGATCTTGGAAAAATGCTGATGTATATTATAATGCTAGTAGTGGTAGTATTAAATACTATACAAGTAATGAATATACAACAGATGAATTAATTAGAATAAATAATATTGTAACTAATAGAATGCAAATTAGTGAGTCAATAATCCGTAATAATTATTTTAATTATTTAGAAAATAAAATAAATTCCTATAAAAGTGCAAATGATACAAATAAGGAGGAAAATTAAATGAAAAATTTAGTAATAGTGGAATCTCCAGCTAAATGTAAAACTATTGAAAAGTATTTAGGTAGTGATTATAAAGTTGTTTCTAGTAAAGGACATATTAGGGATTTAGCTACAACTGGTAAGTTTGGTTTAGGACTTGATATTGAAAATGATTTTAAACCAAATTATGAAATAATTAAAGGAAAGAAAAAAGAAGTAACAGAATTAAAAAAAGATGTTAAAGATGCAGATATGGTATATCTTGCAACGGACCCAGACCGTGAAGGAGAAACAATTTCTTGGCATATTTATGATGAAGTAAAAGTTCCGGAGGAAAAATATAAGAGAGTAGTATTTAATGAAATAACTAAAGATGTAGTTATAAATGCTATAAATAATCCTGGTAAAATAGATATGAACTTAGTTAAGTCTGGTGAAACTAGAAGATTCTTAGATAGAATAATAGGTTTTAGATTAAGTAAGTTAATGCAAAGAAAAACTGGGGGAAAGTCAGCTGGTAGAGTACAAAGTGTAGCTCTAAAATTAATTGTGGATAGAGAAAGAGAAATACAAAACTTTGTACCTAGAGAATATTGGACAATTGAAGCAGATTTTAAAGATTTTAAAGCAACACTTGATAAATATCATGGTAAAGATATTGAAGTTGCAAATGAAGTACAAGCTGATGAAATATTAAGTAATCTTTCTAAATCATTTAAAATAGAAAGTGTTACTGAAAAAGAAAAGAATAAAGTAGCTCGTGAAGTATTTAAAACTAGTACACTTCAACAAGCAGCATCTAATAAATTAGGTTTTGCACCAAGTAAAACAATGAAAGTTGCTCAAGATTTATATGAAGGTAAAACTTTAAAGAATGAAACAGTAGGTTTAATTACTTACATGAGAACAGATAGTGTTAGAGTAAGTGATACATTCGTTAAAGAAACTTTTGGCTTTATTAAAGGTAAGTTCGGTGAAAATTACATTGGCTATGTTAAAAAAGGTAAAAAGAATGAAAATATGCAAGATGCTCATGAAGGTATTAGACCAACAAGTATCAATAGAACACCTGAAGAAGTTAAAGCATATTTAACAAATGATGAATTTAAGCTTTATAAACTTATATATACTAGAGCACTTGCATCACTTATGGCAGATGCTAAAACGCTTGCAACTACTGTAATACTTGAAAATAATGGATATACATTTAAAGCAACTGGTAGTGTTTTAACATTTGATGGTTATTTAAAAGTATATAGTGAATATGAAGATAGTGAAGATGTAATACTTCCAGATTTAAAAAATTATAAATCAGGTTGTATAACAGCAGATGATATAACTAAAACACAACATTTTACTAAGCCAGCTCCAAGGTTTACGGAAAGTAGCTTAATTAAAGAAATGGAAAGTTTAGGTATAGGTAGACCTTCAACATATGCAACTATTGTGGGTACTATTAAAGATAGAGGTTATGTTGTTTTAAAAGATAAAAAGTTTGAACCAACGGAAATTGGTATTGAAACAACTGATAAATTACAAGAATTCTTTAGTGGTATTGTAAATGTAGAATATACTGCTAATATGGAAGAAGACTTAGATAAAATAGCAGAAAATAAAATGGATTATCTAAAAGTTTTACATGAATTCTATGATGAGTTTGAACCACTTGTAGAAAAAGCATTTCACGAAATGGAAAAGAAAGGACCAGAAGAAACTGGGGAAGTTTGTCCTGAATGTGGAAGTCCTTTAGTAATAAGAAAAGGTAAATTTGGAGAGTTTATAGCATGTAGTAATTATCCAACATGTAAATATATAAAGAAAGAAAAGAAAGAAGTTATAGAAATTTGTAAATGTCCAAAATGTGATAAAGGCATGATAGTGGAAAGAAAAACTAAAAAGGGTAAAATATTTTATGGATGTAATAATTATCCTAAATGTCAGTATGCACTTTGGTATAAACCAACTGGAGATATTTGTCCAGACTGTGGTGAACTTTTAGTTGATAAAAATGGAGAAACAACTTGTGTTAATTGCAATAAAGAGTAACATCAAATGATGTTACTTTTTTTCAAATTTTAATAATGAACTTATGTCTGCAAGTGCATGGGCTATCACACGTTTTGCTGCTGGCAGTGTTGATGGTAGAGCTTTCTTTATTGATGAAGATGGTGTGGTTAATAGTTCCCCTTTAAAATCAGATTTTCAACGTTATGCTGCTGTCAGACCTATTTTTAATTTAATTGATGGTATAACTTATGAATCAGGAACTGGTACTCAATCAGATCCTATAAGAATAGCTTAAAATTATATAATTTTTAAAGATAATGCAAAAAACATTATCTTTTTAATTAGCTTAATGATATAATATTTATGTATTAATTAATGAGGTATATTATGAACGTAGTAATAACTAATGAATTTAATAAAATAGAACTATTAAAGAAAATAAATATAGAAAAGAAATTTAATAATAATAAATTTCTAACGTTTAAAGAACTTAAAAAAAAGTTGTTTTTTGACTATGATGATAGAGCTTTAGAATATATTATAAATAAATATAATGTAAATATTAATATAGCTAAAATTTATTTAGATAATTTATACTTTTTAAAAGAGATTGATGATGAGAAAGTAATATTTTTAAATAATTTGAAAAAAGAATTAGATGAACAAAATTTACTTATATATGATGATAAATTTAGAAAATATATGCTTAATCAAAAAGTTACAGTATATGGGAAAGATGTATTAACTAAAGAAGAAAGATTAATTTTAGATGGTATAGATTATAAATTAGAAAGTGGAGAAAAAAATAATTATAAACCTTGTGTATATGAAGCAAGTGATATACGTGAAGAAGTAGAGTATGTTGTTATAGAAATAAAAAAATTGCTTAAAAAAGGAATAAACATTAATAATATAAAGTTAATTGCAAGTAAAGAGTATTATAAACATTTAGAATATTACTTTAAGTTATTTAAAGTACCAATTAATATAGAAAGTAGTGCATCCTTTTTAAGTTTAGGTATTTCTAAAGAATTTTTGAAATTTTATGATAATAAAGAAATAGATGAAGTAATAGAAAATTTAAGTAGTAAGTATAGTAATGTAAATGAACTTATTACTATTATAAATAAGTCTGTACAAGTAAAAGGTAAGAATATAAGAAAAGAGTTTATAAAAAGAGATTTAAAACAAGCTAAAGTTAGTAATGTTGTATATAAAAATGCTATAGAATTACATTCTCTTGAAGAAGTTTATAGTGAAAACGACTATGTGTTTTTACTTGGCTTTAATATAGGTAGTTATCCTAAAGTAAAGAAAGATGATGACTTTTTAAGTGATAATATAAAGACCAAACTAGGACTTGATACATCTTTAGAAATAAATAAATTAAATAAAGATAATGTTATAAATTTAATATATAATATTCCTAATTTAAGTATAAGTTATTCTATTCATGGTGATAATGGAGCTTTATATCCATCAAGTTTAATCGAAGATTTAGGTTTAGTGGTAAAGACAATAGATATAGATAAGAAAGTGTCTTTCAGCAAAAAATATAGTGAACTTGAGTATGCTATGGATTTAGATAATTTATATAAATATAATGATGAAAGTAAGTATTTAAAAGTATATCAAAATAATTTAAATATTCCATATAGAGAATATAATAATAAATTTACTAGCATAGATAACGTTTTACTTAAAGAAAAACTTGAAGAAGGGGTAACTCTTTCATATACAAGTCTAGAAACTTATAATGAATGTAGTTTTAGATATTATTTATCTAAAGTATTAAATCTTAATGTTTTTGAAGAGACTTTTAAAACTGTAATTGGACAAATAGTTCATCATATATTAGAAATAGGTATAAATAAAGAAATAGATATTGAAAAAGAGATAAGTTTATTTATTAAAGAATTAGATTTTGAATTTAAAGAAAGAGAATTATTTTATATACATATATTAAGTAAAGAAATAGATTTTTTACTTAAATATTTAAATGAACAAAAAAAGGTAAGTAGTTTAAATGATTATTTATTTGAAACTGAACTTAATGTGGAAAAAGAGTATGATGGAGTAAATGTAAACTTTAAAGGCTTTATAGATAAAGTAATGAGCACTAAATACAATGATAAAGAAGTAATAGCTGTAGTAGATTATAAAACTGGGGATAAGAATATAAAACTTGATAATTTAGAATATGGTCTTAATATGCAACTTCCAATATATTTATATTTACTTAAAACAAGTGATAGATTTAAAGACTCTATTATTGCAGGTTTTTATATAGAAAGAGTACTTAATAATGTTTTAAATAGAGATAAGCTTAAGTCTTTGGAAACTTTAAAGAAAGATAACTTAAGATTATCTGGTTATACCAATAGTAATGAAACTATTATAAGTATTCTTGATAGTAACTATAAAGATAGTAAGATGATAAAAGGTTTAAGATTTAAGAAAGATGGTTCTTTTTATAGTACAAGTAAGGTTTTATCTAATGAAGAGATGAATAATTTAATAATTAAAGTAAATGAGATTATAGATGATGTAATAAAAAATATTGTGGAAGGTAATTTTAAAATAAATCCCAAGGTTCTTGGAGGTAAAAATATAGCATGTACTTATTGTAAATTTAAGGATATATGTTTTAAAACAAAAGATGATGAAGAGATAATCGGAGGTGAAGAAGATGAATTTGACTCCTGAACAAGCCAAAGCTGTTAACTTAGAAGGAAAAAATATTATAGTATCAGCTGGTGCGGGTTCTGGTAAAACTGCAGTATTATCAGAAAGAGTAATTAGAAAACTTAAAGATGGCGTAGATATTAGAAATATTTTAATGTTAACATTTACTAATGAAGCTGCGGGGGAAATGGCTGCCAGAATTAGAAAAAAAATAAAAAAAGCTGGTTTAAAAGAACAACTTGAATATTTAGATCAAGCATATATTACTACATTTGATGCATTTGCTTTAAATTTAGTTAAAAAGTATCATTATGTTCTTAACATGAGTAAAGATATTAGTATTATTGATGCATCAATTATTAATTTAAAAAGAAAAGAATTTTTAGAAGAAATATTCGAAGAGTTTTATGAAGAAAAAGATGAAAGGTTTTTAAAATTAATCGAAGATTTTACTAATAGAGATGATGCCTTAATAAAGGATTCAGTTTTAAGTATTAATAGATTGCTTGATTTAAAATATGATAAAGAGGATTATTTAGCTAATTATGTAAATAACTTTTATAGTGATGAATATGTAAATAAATGTTTTGATGAATACTTTAAATATGTTAAATCTTTGGCGGAGTCCCTAGAAAATATGGTACTTGAAATAGAAAGCTACATGGATAGTTCATCTTATCAAAAATTATATGATAGTGTTTCTAATCTTTTTTCTCCGCATAACTTTAATGATTTATATAAGTATAAAGATTGTACTTTAGGAAAGTTTACTAAATTAGATGAAGAAGGTAAAGCATTAAAAGAAAATATTCAAGAAACATTTAAAACACTAAGTGATTTAATATTTTATAGTGAAGAAGAATTAAAAAGTGCTTATTTAAGTACTAGAAAATATGTTGAAATAATTATAGAAATTATTCATAAATTAGATGCTAAAATAAATGCTTTTAAGAAAGAATTTGATGCTTATGAATTTACAGATATAGCTAAAATGGCTATTAAACTAGTCGAAGAAAATGAAATTATCAGAGAAGAACTTAAAAATAAATTTAATGAAATAATGATTGATGAATATCAAGATACAAGTGATTTACAAGAAACATTTATTAAATATTTAGAAAATGATAATGTTTATATGGTCGGAGATATAAAACAATCCATATATAGATTTAGAAATGCTAATCCTTTAATATTTAAAAATAAATATGATAAGTATAGTATGGAAGATGGCGGTGTAAAGATAGATTTACTTAAAAACTTTAGGTCAAGAGAAGAAGTTCTTTTTAATATTAATGAAATATTTGCTCGCCTCATGACTAAAGAATTGGGGGGGATAAACTATAAAGAAAGTCACGCTATGATATTTGGTAATGAGGCTTATGTTACTCTTGGTGCTAATAATAACAATAATTATATGGATATATATACTTATAATAATGAGGATAAAAAGTATTCAAATGATGAAATTGAAGCTTTTATAATAGCAAATGATATAAAGAAGAAAATAAGTGATAATTATGAAGTATATGACTTTGATTTAGGAAAAAATCGAAAGGCAAACTATAATGATTTTTGTATTATACTCGATCGTGGTAGTAAAATGAATTTATTTAAGAAAGTATTTGAGTACTTTAGTATACCAATGGAAATATATAAAGATGGTAATTTAATGGAAGAAAATGATATTTATATTATTAAAAATATTATTAATTTATGTTTTTCTATTAAAAATGAAGTTTATGATAAAAAGTTTAGATATTATTTTACTAGTGTTGCTAGAAGTTATGTTGGTGGCTTAAATGATGATGAAATATTTAATGATTTAGAAAATAATGGTATATTTAGAAGTGAAGTATTTAGAATATGTAAAGAAATAAGTAAAGAAATAGATCTTTTGACTCCGAATATGCTTTTAAAAAGAATAATAGATGATTTTAATTTTTATGAAAAATTTATTCTAGTGGGTAATGTTGATGCTGGTATAAAGAGAATGAATTATTTGCTTGAGTTGTCTCTTAATATTGAAAATCTAGGTTTTACAAGTGAAGACTTTAGTAAGTATCTTGAAGACTTAGCAGCTTCCGGTAGTGAAATTAAATATAAAGAAGCTAAATCAAGTAGTGTATCTGTTAAAATGATGAATATTCATAAATCAAAAGGACTTGAATTTCCAATATGTTATTTTACTGGTTTTCCTAAAACATTTAATTTAAGTGATTTAAAAAATAAATTTATGTTTGATAATAAGTATGGAATTATAACCCCATATTATAAAGATGGTATTGGTGAAGTATTTATTAAACAGCTTGTTAAAAATGAATATTACTTAAATGAAGTAGCAGAAAAAATAAGACTATTTTATGTAGCACTAACAAGAGCTAAAGAAAAGATTATTATGGTAATGCCTGAAGTGATTGATAAAACTAGACATTGCGAAGAAGTAGATTTTCTGGAAGGTTTAGGTTTTAGATCATTTTATAATTTTTTAGAAAGTATATATGGTAATATAGCAAAATATGTAACTAGTATTAATTTAAATAATATTGGTTTATCTAAAGAGTATGAATTTAGTAAAGCAATAAGTAGAAATTTAGAAAGTTCAAAAGAAGAAATGATAATATATGATGATGAAGTTTTATTCGAAGAAGTTGAAAAGAGACATGCATCTAAAACAATAAAGAATATTTTAACTAAAGAAGAAGCTAAAACTTTAGAATTTGGTACCCAAATGCATGAAATATTTGAATTAACTGATTTTAAAAATGTCAAAACTGATAATAAATATATAAATAAATTATTAGAAAATTTTGATTTTAAAGATGCAGAAATTTATCAAGAACTAGAGTTTATGTTTGAAAAGGATGATATTAAATATCATGGTATTATAGATTTAATGCTTGAGTATAGTGATAAAATATTTATTGTAGATTACAAGCTTAAAAATATAGATGATGAAAACTATATTAAACAATTAAGAGTATATTATGAT
Source organism: uncultured Mycoplasmatota bacterium (assembly GCA_900551525.1). Lineage (GTDB taxonomy): Bacteria > Bacillota_I > Bacilli_A > RF39 > UBA660 > Onthocola_B. The sequence continues at coordinate 17,252 of URWD01000015.1, read as the reverse complement.
TATGTAAAGAGTATAAGTGATAAAAAAGTTTACTTATATTTATATTCAATATTAGATAACAAAGTAAAAGAAATAGAGGTGAAAGCATGAGGATAGCAATTATTGGGGCAGGACCAGCAGGTTTGGCAGCAGCTAAAAAAGCCTCAAAAGAAAATGATATTGTGGTATTTGATGGAAATAATGATGCTGGTAAAAAACTTCTTTTAACTGGAAGTGGAAGATGTAATATAGGAAATGTTAATAATGATTTAAGTAAGTATCATTCAAGTAACAAAGAACTTATAAAAAAGATAATAAATGATAAAAATTTCGATAAAGTAAATAACTTTTTCAAAGAAATAGGGTTAGTTCTAAAAGATAAAAATGGTTATCTTTATCCATATAGTGAAAAATCATCTAGTGTTTTATCTTGTTTGAAGAATTCTTTAGATGTAGATTTTAGATTTAATACTTATGTAGAGAATATAAAAAGAAAAGATAATAAGTTTATTATTAATGGTGAAGTTTTTGATAAAGTAATTATTACCACAGGTGGTCTTAGTTATCCGAAGACTGGAAGTACTGGTGAAGGCTTTCATTTAGCTAAAGCTTTTGGTCATAAAGTAACTAATTTAAATCCATCTTTAATGGCACTAGAAACAAATACTGGTTTAGAAAAAGAATGGTCTGGCACAAGATGTGAAGTAAATGTTTCAAGTTATATTGTTGGAAGAAAAATAAAAGAAGAACATGGAGAACTACAACTTACTAGTTTTGGTTTAAGTGGTATTTGTATTTTCAATTTAAGTCGTGATATAAGACTTGCTTTAAATGAAGAAAAATCATGTGAAGTAAGAATTAATTTTTGTCCATGGACAGATGATTTAAGTAAATACATGGAAGAAAATAAAGATAAATATCTAACAAATATATGTGATGGATTTTTAGATTATAAATTAACTAATTTGTTTCTTAAATATTTAAAAATTAGAGATAAAAAATGGTGTGAATTAAAAATAGATGAAAAGAATAAATTTATTGATACTTTAACTAATTTTAAAGTTTCTATTGAGGACACTAAAGGATATTTGGATGCTCAAGTTACTAGTGGTGGTGTATCTTTAGAAGAAATAAATTTAGAAACAATGGAGTCTAAACTTGTTAAAAATCTTTATTTTGCTGGAGAAGTACTTGATTTAGATGGTGATTGTGGAGGGTATAACTTAACTATAAGTTTTATAACAGGTTTAATCGCAGGTGATAATCATGATTAGAATTAAAAATATTAAAACTGAAATTAAAGAAAATATTGATATTTATGAACTGGCAAGTAAAAAACTAAAAGTAAATAAAGATTCTTTAAAAAAAGTAATTATTCATAAAAAATCTATTGATGCTCGAAGTAAACACATGTTTTCTTATGTATTTGATTTAGATGTTGAAATAGATAATGAAAATATTTTTTTGAAAGAAAACATAATTAAAGTGGAAAATGAAGAATATGTGCTCCCTGAGATAGGAAAAGAAACATTAAATAAAAGGCCTATTGTTATTTGGGCCGGCCCAGCAGGTTTGTTTTGCACCTTTTTCCTTGCTAAAAATGGATATAAGCCAATTCTTTTTGAACGTGGTGAAAAAATAGAACAAAGAGTTAAAACAGTCGAAGACTTATGGCAAAATAATAATTTTGTTATTAATAGTAATGTTCAGTTTGGTGAAGGTGGAGCAGGTACATTTAGTGATGGTAAACTTAATACTTTAGTTAAAGATAAAGCTGGTAGAATGCGTGAAGTATTTAAGATTTTTGTAGAGTGCGGAGCTCCGGAAGAAATACTTTATGATAGTAAACCACATATTGGTACTGACATTTTAAGAAAAGTAGTTATAAATTTAAGAGAAAAAATAATAGCTATGGGTGCGGAAATTCATTATAATTCTTGTATGGAAGATATTGTTATAGAAAATGGTAAAATAAAATCTATTAAAGTTAGTGAAAAGTACTATGAAACTGATGTATTAGTCCTAGCTATTGGTCACTCAGCTCGTGATACTTTTAAAATGTTAAGTAGTAAAAAAATTTATATGGAAGCTAAACCTTTTGCAGTTGGAATTAGAATAATTCATCCTCAAGAAATAATTAATAAAAATCAGTATCCAATAAATTATTCATTTTTGCCATCAGCATCATATAAACTTACATATAAAAGTAAAAGTGGTCGTGGTGTTTATAGTTTCTGTATGTGTCCAGGTGGTTATGTTGTAAATAGTAGAAGTACTTTAAATGGTATTTGTGTAAATGGGATGAGTAATTATAAAAGAGATTCGGGTTTTGCTAATAGTGCCATCGTTGTAACTGTATCACCTGAAGACTATGGTAGTAATCCTTTAGATGGAATAAGTTTTCAAGAAGATTTAGAACAAAAAGCATATAATTTTGGAAATGGCGTAATTCCTATTCAAAGATATATTGATTATAAAAATAATACTATTTCAGAAAATATTGATATAGATGCTTTTAAAGGTAAAACCCATTTAGCAAATATAAATGATATTTTTCCTGCGTATTTAAATGAAAGCTTAAAAGAAGGAATAGATTATTTTAATAATAAAATAAATGGTTTTAATGGTGATGCTTCAGTTATTGCAGCACCAGAGGCTAGAACTAGTAGTCCTGTTCGTATTGTCCGTGATGAAGATTATAATTCAAATGTTAAAGGTATTTATCCATGTGGTGAAGGAGCTGGATATGCTGGTGGTATTACAACAAGTGCTATGGATGGCATAAAAGTGTTTGAAAGTATATATAAAAAGTATAAATATAAATAGAGTTAAACAAAATTTATTGATATTTTAATAGGTAATATGGTATAATCTATAAGAAAAGAAGCGAGGTGCGTTTATGAAAACATTTAAGAAAAATTTACCTGAAGGCGTTAAAAAACAATTTGCTTTATATAAAGGTGTAAAGGTAAGATTAATCAACAAAAATACTAAAAAGAAAAGCAAATAGTATATATTTTGACAAAAGTCGACATGAAGGATTAAAATCCTTCTTTTTTTGTCAAAATTTCCTATGTACTTTTAGATATTTTAGTGTTAGATTATTTCTCGAGGAGATGAAATTTTATGAAAAAAATTGCAGTATTTTTAGCTTTAATGCTAATCGGTGTAGCTAATTGCTATGGAGCAGAAAAGGAGGTGAATGATAAAAACTTTGTAAGGTTTGAAATTGATATGACATATTCTAATTTAACTATTGAAGTTTATAATAATGATACAAATACTTTTATAGAAAGAGTATTTCTAAATAAAGATAATAAAATATATTATTATAATAAGGGCTTAAATATTAGAATTGTGGAAACCACTAGTAATAGCGCTTATGAAAAAATGGATGATATTATTCTAAAAGATGAAAGTAAAATAATAGATTTTAATAGACAAGTAAAAAATATGAATGTTACTTTTAAGACAATATATCGTGGTTATGGTAAATATATTGAAAGTGTAGATAGTGATACTGATATAACTATTTATGATGAAAACTTTAATGAAGTTAGTATTTGTAAAAGTGAAAGTAGCTGTGAAGTAGTTTTACCTGCTGGAAAATACTTTATCAAAGATAATAAGACTGGTAGGGTTACTAGTGAAATTGTTAAAATGGATAGACTCGTAAATGTATCAAGATATTTTATAGATGGAATATTTAGTGAAGAAGATTTGAAAATAGATAATGTAACTAGAAAAGGAAAATTATATTATTTTGATAAACCAGCATATCCTGAAGAGTTTGAAATTAATGGAGAAATATGTGATTTTTCTGATAGTGGTAATTATTTATATATATTCGGGGAAGGTATATTTTATAAATATAATAAGAAAGATGAGGTTATTAATAATCCAAATGATGAAGGAAAATCTGATAATGAGAAAGACTCAGATAAGGATGGAAACTTGAATGATACTGATTTAAATAATCCGAGTAAAGAAGAAAACCAAGATGAAGAAAAAAACTCTAATAATGATGATTTGAATCATGAAAATATCTCTAAAGAAGATACTATTTTTGATAAAGAAAAGGATGATGAAGATGCTTTAGATGATGAAGAAATATTAATAGATGTCCCTAATACTGAGGTAAGTGAATATAATATTATCTATTTTAAGAAAAAGTATTATTTTTAATGAAAAAAATATTGTTAGTGTTTTTGCTACTTTTATTAATGGGATGTCAAAAAGAAAAAATTGAAGATGATGTTTCTTTAGAAAAAAATAATTATTATGGTTATCTTATAATACCTAGCTTAAATATTACTTATGGTTTTTATGATATTCATAACGAGTTTAATAATGTTGATAAAAATGTTACTTTGATAAATTCAAATATTGAAAATACTTATGTTTTAGCAGCTCATTCTGGTTCAGGTAATCTTGCATATTTTAATGATTTGAAATATTTGAAAAAGTATGATGAATTATATCTTAAGTTTAAAGATAAAATTTTAAAATATGAAATTATAAATATTAAAAGTGAAAAGAAAAATGGTAAGATAAAGATTAAGAATAAAGAAAATCAATTAATTTTAACAACTTGTGACCAGATAAAAAAAGGTAATCAGTTAATAATTGAAGCAAATCTAAAAATAGATAATAATTTCAAGTAAAATAGAGAAAGAATGTGACAAAAAATGTTGCATTCTTTTCAGAAATACTATGAATTTAAATGAAAATTTGTTATAATCTATAAAGAGGCGGTAGTTATGACAAAAACTAGAAGTGAATTAAGAAATATAGCAATGATTATTTTATATCAAATTGATATTTATGAAGATAGAAAAGTCCCGTTTGAAATTGATGAAGTAATTAAAGCAAATTTGGAAGTCGATAATGAATTTGTTAAAGATATTGTTTATGGTGTTACAACTTATAAAAATACTTTAGATGAAATAGCTAATAAATATATTGATGGATGGACTATAGATAGAATTGATAAAACTGGAGCAGCAATACTTAGAATGGGTTTATATGAACTTAAGTTTACTGATACACCAGAGGTTGTTATTATTAATGAAGCTGTAGAACTTTCTAAAAAATATTGTGATGATGCTGTTAGAAAAATTATAAATGCTGTTTTAGATAAGTTTATGAAAGAATAATATGAATATAAGTAAAACTTTAGAAAAATATGTATATTCTGCACCATGTTTTGTATTTTTAAATGGAAAGAGATATTATTTTAAAATTGTTGAAGATGAAGGACATGAACTTGTTGGTGATAAATTAGCAAATATTTGTGGTATTAATACTACTTCTGATAAAATTGTTTTGGTAAATAATGAATATTATTACTTGAGTTATGACTTAAATAATGATGGTGTTTATAAAGATGCTGGAAATATGGGGATAACTAGTCTTAATTTATATGATATATGGATTATGTTAGAACAAACATATCCAGAATCGTCAAAAAAATTAATGGAACAACTTATTAGAATATTTATATTTGATAGTATTTTAATGTTTGATGATAGATATATGTTTAATTTTGGTGTGCTTAGTAAGGGGAAGAAAAAGGATTTTTATATTTTAGATAATGAGATGATTCTAAATGGTTTTTATGATTTGTTTTTAAAAGCTAAATTTAGTTCTGAAGATAAGTTAGATAAATATACTGATTTAGATTTAGCTTTTGATGATATGCCAGATAATATGAAATCTAATTTGGAAATGTTTGAATATTTTATTGCTACTTTAGGAAGTGAGCAATATCCTTTAGTTTTGGATATTTATTATAAATTAACACCAGATGTTATAGAAGAAGCTTTATTAGAAGTTCATTATGAATATAATGATGTTTTAGGCTTTGATGAGATAAATGAAGATTTAGATTTATATAAAGTTAATTATGAATGTATAACAAAAATACTTATAGAAAGGGGACTTATAAATGGACAAAGAATACATTAAAATAAGTGATTTAAATAATTATATAAAAAATATTTTAGATGATAATATTTTCTTAAATAAAGTGTATTTAAAAGGAGAAATTAGTAATTTTAAAAATCATACAAGAGGACATCTTTATTTTACTTTAAAAGATGATACATCAAGACTTAGTGCTGTAATGTTTCAAAGTAGTGCAGTTAAACTTACATTTACACCAGAAGATGGAATGAATGTTTTAGTAGAGGGAAGAATTAGTGCATATCCAGCACAAGGGTCTTATCAAATTTATATTGAAAAGATGGAACCTGATGGTCTTGGTGCTTTGTATGTTGAGTATGAAAAATTAAAGAAAAAATTATCATCAGAAGGTTTGTTTGATGCACTACATAAAAAAGCTATACCAAAGTTTCCAGAAAAAATTGGAGTTATTACAGCTTCAACTGGAGCAGCTGTAAGGGATATCATGAGTACAATAAGAAGAAGATATCCAGTTTGTGAAGCAATTCTCTTTCCTTGTTTAGTTCAAGGCAAAGATGCAGCCCCAGATATTGTAAGACAAATTAAAAGAGCTGATGAATTTGGTGTTGATACGATTATTGTTGGTCGTGGTGGAGGTTCAATTGAAGACTTATGGGCCTTTAATGAAGAAATTGTTGCTCATGCTATTTATGAATGTAAAACTCCGATTATAAGTGCTGTTGGTCATGAAATTGACTGGACAATTGCGGACTTTGTGGCAGATTTGAGGGCTCCAACTCCGACCGGAGCAGCAGAAATGGCAGTGCCAACTGTTTTAGATATTAATACTTTACTTAATAATTATAAGATCAGACTTAATAAGAATATAAAGAATATGGTTAATACTAAATTTATTAAATGGAGAAGTTTAAAAAATAGTTTTATTTTAAAAAATCCAATGACAATGTATGAAATGAAAGAACAAAAATTAGATACTTTAATTGATAATTTAAATAAAGATATTAAAGTAATAATTCAAAATAATGAAGTAAAACTTAATAAAGTTAAAATGTCTGTTGCACTTCAAAATCCAATGAGTTTAATTGATAAGAAGAAAAATGAATATAATTTACTTATTAATACTTTAAAACTTGTTAATCCTTTAGGTATTTTAGAGAAAGGATATTCACTTACAACAATTAATGATAAAGTAATTAAATCTAGTAATGATGTGAGTATTGATGATATTATTAGTGTTAAGTTACATGAAGGAGCTATTAAAGCTAAAGTTGTAGAAAAATAGTGTGGTTATACCATTTTGCCGGTGCTGGCAAAATGGTCACATTTAGGGGGAATAAAGATATGAATGAATTAATATTAAATAATAGTATTTTTGAAAATATAAAACATATTGATGATAATGGTAATGAATATTGGGAAGCAAGAGAGTTAATGCCTTTACTTGAATATAGTAAATGGGAAAATTTTCATAAAGTTATAAAAAGTGCAATGATTGCTTGTGAAACTAGTAATAATAAAGTAAGTGACCATTTTCCTGAGTTCAGGAAAATGGTTGACATTGGATCAAAGACAAAAAGAGAAACTACTGATTATCGTTTATCTAGGTATGCTTGTTATTTAATAGTACAAAATGCTAATCCTAGAAAAAAGTCAGTAGCTTTTGGGCAAACATACTTTGCAGTTCAAACTAGAAAACAAGAAATTTCTGAAAGAGAATATTCTAGTTTAACTGAAGATGAAAAGAGATTTTATCAAAGAAATTTAACTAAAAAAGGTAATTATTCTTTGAATCAAGCTGCAAAAGATGCTGGAGTAAAGAACTTTGATAAATTTCATAATGCTGGTTATAAAGGATTATATAATGGTGAAACCGCTAATGATATTGCCAAAAGAAAAGGATTAAGATATAGAGAAGATATTTTAGATAATATGGTTAGTGATGAATTAATAGCAAATCTTTTTAGAATTTCTCAAACAGAACAAAAATTAAAAAGAGATAATGTTAAAGGAGAAGTAAATGCAAATGATGTACACTACGAAGTAGGTAAAAAAATAAGAAATACTATAAAAGAACTTGGAGGCACAATGCCAGAAGATTATCCAACTCCAGAAAAGAGTTTAAAAGTATTAGAAAAGGAAAATAAAAATAAAATAACTAGCAATAGTAAATTATTAAAATAAATGATATAATAAAAAAGAAAGGAAGAACGAATATGGAAGAAAATAAAAATTTTGAAAGTTCACTTCAAGAACTTGAAACTATAGTTAAAGAATTAGAAAGTGGCAATGTTAATTTAGATGATGCTATTAATAAATATACTGAAGCTATGAAATTAGCTAAGTATTGTGGTGAAAAATTAAATGATGCTACACAAAAAGTAAATAAAATTTTAACTGAAGATAATGAATTAAAAGAGTTTAAAGCAGAATAGGTGAGGTTATGGAAGTAAAAGATATAACGAATAGAGATGTAGATTTTGCTAAATGGTATACAGATGTATGTAAAAAAGCTGATTTAGTAGATTATTCAAGTGTAAAGGGTAGTATGATTATAAGACCCCTTGGTTATGCTATATGGGAAGAAATGCAAAAAGTGCTTGATAGAATGTTTAAAGAAACTGGACATGAAAATGTGCAAATGCCAATGTTTATTCCTGAGTCACTTTTAAATATTGAAAAAGAACACGTTAAAGGTTTTGCTCCAGAAGTTGCATGGGTTACTTATGGGGGAAATGAAAAACTTGAAGAAAGAATGTGTGTAAGACCAACTAGTGAAGTATTATTTTGTGATCATTATAAAAAGATAATAAATACTTATAGAGATTTACCAATTCTTTATAATCAATGGTGTACGATTGTAAGATGGGAAAAGACTACTAGACCATTTCTTAGAAGTAGAGAAATACTGTGGCAAGAAGGTCATACAATGCATGCGACAGCTGAAGAAGCTAGAGAAGAAACTCTTAGAATGTTTAATGTTTATAAAACATTTCAAGAAGATTATTTAGCACTTCCAGTTATAACAGGTAAGAAGACTGAAAAAGAAAAATTTGCTGGTGCTGAAGAAACTTATACTTTAGAAGCTATGATGTATAATGGTTATGCTCTTCAAAATGGTACAAGTCATTATTTTGGTAATCATTTTGCTAAAGCTTTTGGTATTAAATTTACTGATAAAGATAATACTCAAAAAACTCCATATCAAACTAGTTGGGGAGTTACAACTAGAATGATTGGTGCTATTATAATGACTCATGGTGATGATCATGGACTTGTTCTTCCACCTAAAATTGCACCATTTAAAACAATTATTATTCCTATCGGTGATGTTTCAGAAAAACTTGAAGAATTAAAGTCTAGTCTTAAAAATAATAATATTACATTTAAAGTTGATGAAAGAGATAAAACACCAGGATTTAAATTTGCTGAAGCTGAAGTAAAAGGATATCCAGTTAGAATAGAACTAGGTAAGAGAGATTTAGAAAATAATCTAGTTACACTAGTTAGAAGAGATACTTTAGAAAAAGTACAAGTTACTTTTGAAGATGTAGTTCCTAAGTTAAATGAACTTCTTCTAGTTATTCAAAAAGATATGTTTGAAAGAGCTAAAGCTAGACGTGATAGTATGATTTATGATGCTAAAACTTATGAAGAATTAAAGACACTTGCTACAACTAAAGATGGTGGATTTATTAAAATTAATTGGTGTGGTAACGTAGAATGTGAAAATAAAATTAAAGATGAGTTTGGTATTAAGTCTAGATGCTTAATCGAAAATGAAAAGATTACTGGTCCATGTACTGTATGCGGTAAGGAAGCTAAAACAAGATTATATATTGGAAGACAATATTAAAAAAATGAATAAAGCGAGTTTGCTTTATTCATTTTTAAATTTGTTTGTAAATTCTTGTAATACTTTTATTACTTCTTCTTTATCATTTAAACCAACTAGATATTCATTATTATTAATTGTATTTATTTTTCTTAAACAGAAATCTGCAACATCGTCTTCATTTGTCAAAAATAAATATTTTATATTATTAATTTCTAATTCTGCAGTAACCATATAATCTTTGCCATCTTCAAGTGTTACTACTTCAATGTTTTCATTCATCTTGAACCTCCATTTAATTCTCCAAGTAAATTATTAATTTCTTCTTGTGATTTATCTTCTTTAACATAAGCTTTTATAACTTTTTCCATTAATTTATTATAATCTTCTAAAGTTATATTTTTACTTTCTAGATATTCATCAAATGAACTATGTAAACAAGCTTTAATTTCTTCTTCTGTATATTTTTCTGGAGAATCACCAATTAATCTGCTCATATTTCTAAATATTTCATCCATAAATTCAGTTTTTTTGTATTCATTTAGATTACTGTAGCATCCATATATTCTAGTATCAATATCATATTCTTTATTTTTATCTAGTATGTCTTCAGCCATATTGTAAGTGTTGTAATCCCAGTATGGTCTTTCTTCGTTTGGATTATATCCATAGTATCCTGTGTTATCCATAACTACACTACCAATTGTTTTTCTTACTTCTTGAGTTTTAGTAAATGTTGTTGATGCATCTTTTACTGCGTTTGCTCCAACTATAAGTCCTGCTCCAAGTGTTACAAATATAATTGCTTTTTTTGCTAGTTCATTTATTCCTTTTGGTTTTTGTTTTTTTCTTCTTGTATTTCTAGTTGGGGTACAATTAGTACTTTTTCTTACGACACTATCAATTCTGTCATATTTTTTTGTGCCATCCATATTAAATAAAACATCAACTGTATAATCTAAATCATTAATATCATTTGTCATTTTTATACCTTCTCTCTATATTAATTTTACATTAAAATTATATCTTTGGCAATATTATTTTAAAAATAAATAAAAAACAATTGAATAAAATGTTAAATTATTATATAATTAATTTATGATAAAGGAGTAGGTTTTGTATGGAAAAGAAGAAACCAATTATTCTAAGTGTTATAGCTTTACTTGCGTTAGTGGCTTTAGTAGTAGGGGCTACTTTTGCATATTTTCAAGCTCAAGTCGGTGAAGGTAAATCAGCAGATATTGTTGTTAAATCTTATACAGTGGATACATTTACATTTGCAACAGGTAGTCAAATATCACTTAATTTAGATCAAGATAATTTTGCAAGTGGAAAAGGAAACATTACTGGAAGTACATATGCAAGTGCAACATTAACAGCAAATAATAAGACAAATACAGCAACAGAACATTATTATTTATATTTGAATATAGAAAATAATACATTTACATATTCAATAAATGAAAATACACCAGAAATAATAATGACAATTACTGATAATGCAGGAACAGAAGTAACAGATATAACAGGACTTACTCATACATCAGTAACTGATGCAAATGGTACTCAAGTTTCAGGTTATGATATAACCAATAAAAACGGACTTATAACTCTATTTAATAATAGAGAAATAACAACAACATCAAGTAAAGAAGAAAGATGGAATATTAAAGTAACATTTGTTAACTATGATGCAAGTCAAAATGCAAATGCTGGAAAAAGTATGAGTGCAAAGATAATGATACAAAAGGAAGTAATGCCTTTTCATCAAACATGTAATGATAATACATTAGCATGTCATACAGCAAAATTATACACAGGTACACAAGGAGAAAATAGTATTTATTATCATGATGCAAACTTAGCAAATGGAGCAGGAGATAATTCATACAGATTTGCTGGAGCAAGAGACAAAGTAAATAACTATTTATGTTTTGGATCAACACAAAGCCCATGCCCAGCAGATAATCTATACAGAATAATCGGAGTATTTGATGGTAGAGTAAAACTAATCAAATCAGATTATGCAACAAGTGCTTTATTAGTTACAGATGGAGATTATAATACAAGTACATATTCAAAGAGTAGTGTTTCAACATATAAAGGAGAATTAACAACAATAAATAGATATACGTGGAATTATAAAAATAATACAACTATAAATAACGGATTCGGATCAAATACATGGAGTACAAGTTTGTTAAATAAAACAAACTTAAATCAAAACTTCATAACAAAGGTAGGAGCAGAATGGACAGCTAAAATAGATGAAACAACATGGAAGGTTGGAGGAAATGCCTATGATAATATAGCAAGTAAACCAGCTAAAACAGCGTATCAAAATGAAATAGTAAAACCAGCGCCAGGTAATTATTCAACAAATGGAGATACAGAATATAAAGCACAAATAGGATTAATGTATGCAAGTGACTATGGATTTGCGGCAGCACCAAGTGCATGGACAACTGATTTAAAAAGTTATCATATTAATAGTATTCCAAATTCTAATTGGATGTATATGGGAATTGATGAATGGACTATTTCCCGTTTTGCAGAATTTTACACCGGCGTACTTTATGTGAATGCTAGTGGTCGTTTGTGTAATGGTAGTTCGAACGATGCACTTGCTGTTCGGCCAGTCTTCAATCTCACATCTTCCGTGAACTATGCATCGGGAAGTGGCTCTGCTACTGATCCGATTTTGGTAAACTAGGATCGGACATGCCTACTAGAAGCTTTTATGTGTTAGGTTAGGCTAGGTAAACTATCAATAAAATATTAGCAATTTTTAAAATAAAGGGTGATATAATGAATAAAAAGACAATAAATATTATTTTAGTGTTATATGTTGTGGCGCTACTAAGTTTAGTAACTGGTGCAACATATGCATACTTTACAATGATTAGGGTGGCTCGTGTATCACCTAAATTAGAAGCACAAACTGCAACACTTAATTATATGCTTTTTGATGCTGGAAACCCCATAAGTATTTATCCTGATACTGATAATTTTAGGGAAGGAATGGGTAACTTATCATCAGAAACATTTGCAAGAGTATATTTAAGACATAGTGAAGGAGATATAGCTGCAAGTGTTAAGTATAATTTGCTTTTAAATATTGAAAGTAATACTTTAACTTATTCAACAACTTCAGAAAAACCGGAATTAATACTTGAAGTTAAAGATTATAATGGAAATGAAGTAACTAGTATTGAAGGCTTAAATTATGTAAGTGTAGTTGATGGTAAAGGTAATACTATTAAAGGTTTTGATATAACTACCACAACTGGTATATATTATATAACTAAAAATAGAGAAATAACTACAGATACTGAACTAATTGAAAAATGGGATGCTAAAGTAACTTATGTTAATTTAAGTGAAAATCAAAATAATAATTTAGAAAAAGAATTAAAGGGTTATATACGTATAGAAAAGGCGGAATAGTATGACTTTAGAAGAAAAAAAACAACAATATCAAAAAATTTTAGTTGAAGAATATCGTAGTAGTCATCCAGAAGAAACTGAGGGTTTAACTGATGAAATGGTTGCTTTAATGAATCCTATTTCAGATTTTGATTTTGCATTTCTTATTGGAAATGAGTTAAGTAAAATTAAAACGGAAATTGATGGATTATTAGAAGATATTCAATATAGTGAAAATATGATAAATACTACTGGAACTCGTTATGATGTAAAAGCTGAGTTACAAAATGATATAGTTTATGCTAGAAGAAGAAATGCTGAACTAGAGAAAAAACGTGAAAGTTTACAAAAACAATATGATGAGTTAAGAAGTATTTGGTTTGAAAGAGAAAGTAAGGATGAAAGAAGTAGATAATTTTTTATATTTTTTAAAAAAAGAATTAAATTATTCAGATTATACTATTAAAAATTATCAGTTAGATTTAACTGATTTTTTTAAATATGTTGATAAAAGTAATATAGACTTTTTAAGTATAGAAAATATTCATGTAAGAGGATATCTTAAATATTTAGATACATGTAATTTAAAGAATACTACTATATCTAGAAGAATAAGTGCCCTTAGAACATTTTATAATTATTTGCTTGAAAAAGGTCTTGTTAAAAGTAATATATTTTTAAATGTAAAGAATCCTAAATTAGAAAAAAAACTTCCTAATTATTTGAATTATACTGAAATAGAGGAATTACTTGCATCTATTGATACTAAAACAGATGAAGGATTAGAAAGAAGATTATTAATTGAAATGTTTTATTCAACCGGTTGTCGTGTTGGTGAAATGGTAAATGTTAAAATAAGTGATATTGATTTTAGTAGTAAAACTATTAAAGTAATGGGTAAGGGAAGTAAGGAAAGAATTGTTTATTATGGTGACTATGCAAGTAAGTATTTGGAAGATTATCTAAAAAATAAAGATAAAAAAGGATATTTATTTACAAATAAAAGGGGAGAAAAATTAACTATAGAAGAAGTTGAGTATATTGTTAGAGATATTATGAAACATATTTCTATTAAGACTCATGTTACACCTCATACTCTTAGACATACATTTGCAACTCACTTACTTAATAATGGTGCAGATATTAGAACTGTTCAAGAACTTCTTGGTCATGCTAATTTAAGCACAACGGGTATTTATACTCATGTTTCTAGTGATAGATTAAAAGATGTATATTTTAAAACTTTTAAAAGATAAATATATTTAATGACTTTTTATTAGAGATTTGGTATAATACAAATATGTTTGAAGGAGTAGTATTATGCATAGTGTGTTAAGTAAATATTATAATTATTTCTTTTTGATTGTAATATTATTTTATAATTTGTTTCCAAAGAAAGTAAGACCTTATGTCTTATTATTATCAAGTTTAGTATTTTTTTATTTGTTAAGTGGTTGGAGAGTTTTATTTATATTAATTACAATAATAACTATTTATTTAAGCACGCTTAGAATGAAAAAGATAGATGATGCAAAAAATAATGAGTTAAGTAGTTGTAATAGCGATGATAAAAAGAGTATCAAAGAAAAATATAAAAGACAAAAAAGATTTGTTTTAATACTTTGCTTAATAATTAATGTATTTTTCTTATTTGTATTTAAATACTTAAAGTTCTTTACAATTAATATTAATTTATTACTTAATTTATTTAATGCTGGTTATGAGTTTAGTATACTTAGATTAATTGCTCCGATTGGAATATCTTTTTATACATTACAAGCTTTATCATACCTTTTTGATGTTTATAATGGTAAAATAGAAGCTGATAAGAATTTCTTTAGAGTAGCACTTTTTATGTCTTTCTTTCCAAGTATTATGGAAGGACCTATTACAAGATATAGTGATACTGCAGAAAATTTATTTGAAGGAAATAAAATAACATATCAAAATTTATGTTTTGGTTTACAAAGAATATTATGGGGATTATTTAAGAAAATAGTTATAGCAGATAGACTTAATATTCTTGTTAAAACAGTATTTAGTGGCTATATGGAATACTCTGGTCCCGTTATATTCTTAGGGGCTTTATCATATACCATTATGCTTTATATGGATTTTTCTGGTGCCATGGATGTAGTATGTGGTATTGGCAATATCTTTAATATAAATGTTCCTGAAAACTTTAAGCAACCATTTTTTAGTAAAAATATATCTGAATTTTGGACAAGATGGCATATTAGTTTAGGAACATGGTTTAAAGATTATATATATTATCCGATATCACTCTCTAAACCAATGAAGAAAATGACTAATAGCTTAAGAAAGTTACTTGGTAATCATTATGGACCTTTGTTAAGTGGAACATTTGCTCTTTTAGTTGTATGGTTTTTAAATGGTTTATGGCATGGTGCAGGTTGGACATATATTTTATTTGGTTTATATCATTTTATTTTAATATCAATTGGTAATATTTCAAGAACACCATTTAATAAGTTATATGCTAAATTAAATATTCAAAATAGTAAAATACTTAAAGGGTTACAAATAATTAAAACAGTATTTTTAGTTATTTTAGGTGAATTAATCTTTAGGGCAGAAACTGTAAATAGTGCCTTTATAATGATTAAAAAAATATTTACAAGTTATAAAGTTAGTTCATGGGAAATTTCAAGTCTAGGGCTTGATGTACCTGATTTATTTATTCTTATACTAGCTTTAATAGCTATACTTGTAATAAGTATTTTAAGAGAAAAAGGTATTTCTGTAAGAGAAAAACTTGCAAATAAAAATATATTCTTTAGATGGTTTATTTATTATTTATTAATATTCTCAATTATTATTTTTGGTGCGTTTGGTCCTGGATATGCTCCGGTTGATCCAATATATGCAGACTTTTAAGGAGGTAAAATGAAAAATTTATTTAAAAGCATTATTTTTATAGCAATATTTATTTTTCTATATTATGGTTTTTCATATTTACTTTTACCTAAAGAAAACATTAAAGAATTTGGTTTAATTAAAACGAGTGAGTATGAAATACTTGGTGAGGCTAAAAATTCTGTTGATGCCATTATTGTTGGTGACAGTCTTGTTTATTCATCTGTTATACCAATGGAAATATACGGAAAGTATGGCTATACTGTCTTTGATTGTGCAGAAGCTGCTTTTATACTTCCGGATGCTTATGACTATTATAAGGTTGCTATGGAAAGTCAAAAACCAAAGGTGGCAATACTTGGTGGAAATATGTTTTTTAGAAATACTAGAAAAAGAAAGTGGTATGTAAAATATGAAAGGGCTTTAAAAAAAGCTATGCCTCTTTTAAATTATCATAATAATTGGAAAAATGTATTATTTTCTGATTATGGTATAATGAGTATTCAAAAGGGATATAAGTTAAATAAAACTATTAAGTCTGGTCAGTTTTTAGATTATATGAAAGAAAATGATAAAGAATATGTTATGATTGAAAGCAATCTAGAATATTTAAAAAAGTTTGTAGATTTGGCTAAAGAATATAATACTAAACTTATAATAATAGGTTTTCCTTCACAAAACTCATGGAATCATCAAAGAGATAAAAAGTTTAATGAATTAAGTAAAGAATTAGGTTTTACCTTTATAAATTTAAATAAATATGATTTAAATATAAATTGGGAAACTGATACAAAAGATGAGGGCGGTCACTTAAATTACTTTGGAGCTTTAAAAGCATCTGAAGTTTTAGGTAATATTCTAAAAGATACTAATCTTTTAGTAGATCATCGTGGTGATAAAAATTATAAACTTTGGGATACAGCATATTTAAGATATAAAGAAGAAGTAAATAAATAATTACTTTATTTTACAATAGTTATAAAATAGTACCAAAATGGTATTGCATATAACTTTGCTTGATGTTATAATTTTAACATAAAGTATTCATAATAAGTAAAGGGAAGTGATTAATTTATGAATAATAATAAAAAACAAGCTTTAATTTTAAGCATAATTGCAGTAGTTACATTAATTGCTCTAGTAGTTGGTGCAACATATGCATACTTTAAAGCACAAGGGGGAACAGGAAGTTCTACGGAGGTAAAGGTTACAA
>URWD01000014.1 GCA_900551525.1 uncultured Mycoplasmatota bacterium | reverse complement strand
TTGATATTGCTAATCAAGAGAAGAAAAAGATGTATGGTATGCTTTCAAGTATTGGAGCAACAAGTAAACAAATAAAGAAAAATGTTTTACATGAAGGTTTTATTCTTGGTCTAATTGGTATTCCGTTAGGTATATTATCAGGAATATTTGCGGATTATATACTTGTTATTATAATAAATTATTTTGCTAAGAATCCTTTTAATGATTTTAAATTTGTATTTAGTATATCTATTTGGCCAGTAATTTTAAGCATTATACTTGGAGCAGTTACAATATATTTATCTATTCTTAGAGCTGCTAAAAAAAGTAGTAAAATTTCACCGATTGAAGCCATTAGAAATAATAATGAAATAAAAATTAATAGTAAAAAAATTAAGTCATCAAAAATAGTTAATAAATTATTTGGAGTTGGAGGAGATATTGCTTATAAAAATTTAAAAAGAAATAAAAAAAGAAATAGAACTACGATTATATCAATTGTATTAAGTGTTGCAGTATTTATTTCTTTATCATCATTTTTAAGTTATGGTTTTAAAATAACAAATCAGTATTATCAAGATGTTAATTATGATATTCAACTTTATCTTAGGGATACTAATGAAGAAGAATCTAAAAAAATAATTAATGATATAATAAAAATGGATAATATTACTAAATATAGCATAAATAGATCTATGAGTATGACATTTGATTATAAAAAATATTATAATGAAGATGTATTAAAATATTATGATGAGACAAACGATTTAGAGATTAGAATTGTATCTGTAGGTAAAAATGAGTTTGAAAGAATACTTAATGAAAATAATATAAATGAAAGTGAATATAATTATAAAGGATTATTAATTGATAAAAGTATTATTTATCAAGATGATAGTAAAAATTATAAAGAAGTAAATTTATTGGATTTAAATAAATTTAAAACAGTAACAGGTTCTATTAATAATAAAGATATAAGTATTAAAATTTTAAAAAGAATAGATACCTTACCAATGGGATTTCAAAATGTATATAGTGCAACTCCAACAGTTATAGTAAGTGATGAATTTTATGATTATATTATATCTAATTATAATGTAGATGCTACTGATTCGAGAAGTTTATATATTAAATCTACTGATTGTGAAAAACTAGAAAGTTTAATTAAAGAATATTTACTTGATGAAAATATTACTAATTATAGTTTGTTTAATATTGAAACTGAAGCTAAAGCACAAAGAAGTTTAATTATTTTAGTATCAATATTCTTGTATGGTTTTATTATTGTTATCAGTTTAATTGGTGTTACTAATATTATTAATACAATAAGCACTAATATGAATTTAAGAAGAAGAGAGTTTGCTATGCTTAAGTCTATTGGTATGACTAAAAATGAATTTAATAAAATGATTAACTTAGAGTCAATTATGTATTCTACGAAAGCATTAATTATTGGTATTCCTTTAGGTATATTAGGTTCATTTGCTATTTATAAGGCATTTGCAAATGGTAGTGATTATGGTTTTATATTTCCATGGCAAGCTATTTTAATAGCAATATTTGTTGTCTATATTCTCGTTAGTTTAATTATGTATTTTGCTTTAAGAAAAACAAAAAGTGAAAATATAATTGATACTATTAAGGATGAAAATATATAAAAATTAGGTTTGATTGACCTAATTTTTCTTAAAATATGGTATTATATATGTGAGGTGTAATAGGTGAAAATACTTTTAGTGGAAGATAATGAAATGATTATAAAAGCAATTAGTTTTTTGCTGGAAGAACATGGATATATTGTTCATGTTGCTAGATGTATTAAAGAAGCAAAGGAATTAATTAATAATGCTTTTGATTTAGTTATACTTGATGTTTGTTTACCAGATGGAAATGGACTAGATTTTTTTGAAAATTATGTAAATATTCCAGCTTTAGTTTTAAGTGCTAAAGATGAAGAAGATGATGTTGTTAAAGCAATTGATTTAGGTGTACAAGATTATATAATAAAACCTTTCAGGTCTAAGGAACTTTTATCAAGGATTAATAATATTATTAAAAGAAATAAGAAAAATAATATAAAGAAATTTGAGAATGTAACTTTTGATATGAATGCTTATAAAGTGTATGTTAATAATGTAGAGGTTGAATTAACTGGTTTAGAGCTAAAAATATTATTTTTACTTTTAGAAAATTGTGGAATGATCGTTACTAGAGATGTAATTATAGATAAAATATGGGATGCATCTGGTAAATTTGTTAATGATAATACTTTAAGCGTTTATATAAAAAGGATAAGAGAAAAAATAGGTAATGATAATTTTATTAAAACAATTAAAGGTATTGGTTATAGGGTGGATTTATGAAAAAATATAGTTTATGGTTTGTAACTCTTTTAATTTTAGTATTTGTTTGTAATTATTTATCTTATAAAAAGTATGCTCATGAAGTAAATGGAGTAACAAGTGAAATAATAGAGGTTGTTCTTACTAAATATCCCGAAGTAAAAAGTGAGGACTTGGTTAAGATTGTGTCTTCAAGTAAAAGGAGAAATAGTAGTGATACATTAAAAAAGTATGGGTTTACAGAAAGTGATATAAGTTATATAAAAAGCTTAGACTATGTTTATTATAAAAATTTAATTATAAATATAAGTGTTTTTGGAATATTTGGGATAGTTTGTGGAATAGGATATTATTTTAAAAAGAGAAAATATAGAAAGAATATTGAAGATATTACTAATTATTTAAAAAGAATAAATGAAGGTATATATGATTTAGAAATAATTGATAATGTGGAAGGTGATTTGTCAATTCTTAAAAATGAAATTTATACTACCACAGTGTGTTTAAAAGAAATGTATGCAAGAGAATATGATGATAAACTTAAAATAAAAGATAATTTAGCTAATATTTCTCATCAGTTAAAGACGCCCCTTACAGGAATTACTCTTATGATTGATACTCTTTTGGAAGAAAATGTAAGCGAAGAAAAAAGACATGAGTATTTGGTGGATATTAGAAAGCAAATTGAAAATATTAACTTTTTGATTTATGCTATGCTTAAGTTATCAAGATTTGATGCTAATGTTGTTAAGTTTGAAAAAAATAAAATAGTAGTTAAAGAATTAGTATTTGATGTATTGAAAAATGTTGATATCTTAAGAGAACTTAAAAATGTAAATATTCATGTAAAAGGTAAAAGTGATGTGATTTTTGTTGGTGACTATAAATGGGAATGTGAAGCTATCACAAATATAGTAAAAAATGCTATAGAATATAGTCATGAAAATAATGATGTATATGTAAATTATATTGATAATGGAATATATGTAAGTTTAGAAATTGTGAATTATGGAGAAGAAATAAGTAAAGAAGATATGCATCATATATTTGATAGATTTTATAAGAAAAATAATGATGAAAATAATTTTGGAATAGGGCTTTCTTTAGCAAAAGAAATAATTGAAAAAGATAATGGAAGTATTAGGGTAGAAAGTAGGAATAATAAGACTACTTTTAGAGTTAAATTTTATAAATAATGTTTACATTAGAAGAATAAACATATATAATTAAATCGGGAGTGAGTTTGAAGATGGAAGAATTTTATAAGAATTTGAAAGCAAAGAAAAGTTTACTTGTTATGGGTATTATTTTATTTGTTTTCTTTATGGGACTTGGTTTACTTTTGTATTTTGATGAGGCAAATACTGAGTTTGTAAAACTTAGTAATAAAACTAGTGAAGGAGTTTATGCTAAAGTAAATGTTAGTTTACTTGATAGTGCTTTTGCAACTGAAACTGTGGATAATAAAAAACGTGATTATTATTTAGCTTTTGATGAGGATAATAATCCTCATGTTGTAATGCTTGATAATGAAAATTTTGAAAAATTACGTAAAATACAAGAATATACTTTAGATGATACTGAAATGGATAAGCCTGATGCAGTTACTATTTATGGTTATACATTAAAAAGTGATACAGAAATATATAAGTATTTACAAGAATTTTTAACTGATGAAGATGGTAATACTTATTCAATAGATACTTTGAAATCTACAGTAGGTGAAATTTACTTAGATACTTCTTGGAAAAATAGTGAACAAGCTATTTCGTCTTTAATATTATTTGGAATATTTTCACTAAGTGGTATTGCCTTAATAATTACATATTTTGTTAGAAATAAAAAATGTAAAAAGATGATTTTAGAATATGGAAGGGAACTTGAAAAAGTTGAGGGTGATATAATAAATGGAAGTGGTATCCATAGTAAAGAGTGTCACGTATATCTAACTGATAATTACATTTTAAGTTATGGTAGTGGAGTGAAACTTATTGAACTAAAAGATATTGTTTGGATATATCCATTTATTACTAGACAAAGAGGAATAGTCACTAATAAAAGTATTTATGTAATTACAAATGATAAGAAAACAAATGTAATTGCTTTAGTTAATGCTATGAGTAAAAAAAGTAAAGCTGCTTTTGATGAATTATATCAAAATATTATTAATAGAGTTCCAGATGTTTTAGTGGGTTATTCAAAAGAAAATAAAGAATTAGTTAAAGAAAGATATAAAAATTAGGAAGTGTGAGCTTCCTTTTTTCAGTTGAATAATTTATTAGCATAATTGAAATTTACAATTGTTTTAAAATTATCAAAGTATTTTAACTTATCATTTTCATAATTTAAATAATAAGCATGTTCCCAGAGATCCAAAGTAAGCAATGGAGTGTAACCATATAATCTTGGGTTATCTTGATTAGAAGTAGTCATTAAATCAATGTTATTATTTTTATCTTTGATTAAAAATACATAACCGGAACCTTTTAAATTAGTGGTTAAATTTTTAAATTCATTCCAGAAATTATTCATTGAACCATATTTTTTATTTATGGCATCAAGTAGTTTGCCTTTTGGTTTTTCTTTGTTATTTGGATTAATTGTTTCCCAGTATAAGTCATGATTTATAACACCTCCGAGATAAAATATTACATCATTTTTATCCTCATCTTTTATTTCATCTAAATGATTATATAAATCTTCAATTGGGTAATTCAAATTGTAATTTTCTAATAATTTATTTAAATTAGTTAAATAAGATGCTTGATGTTTATAATAATGAAGTCCGATGGTGTGGGTATCTATGGATGGTTCAAGTTCATAAAAAGTAAATGGAAGTTTTTTCAAAGTATACATAATTAATTCACCGTTTTATTCTATGAAAAAAGAAAAGTTTGCGTTACTTTTCTCTTTAATGAGCTCTTTACAAGCTTTAATTTCTAATGGTGCCGCAACAGTGAATTGAACACTGATTTAATCCTTACCATGGATTTGTAATACCATTATACTATAGCGGCTTAACCTAATTATATAATAATATGGTATCTTGCGCAAGTAAATTCTTTACAATATACCCTGTAGGGGTGTATAATATGTGTTAGGTGATGTTTGTGCATGAAGTATGTAAAATGTGTAAGAAAAATAAACATAGATGTGAAGAAGAAAAGCAAAATATAATAAAAAGACTAAATGTAATTGAAGGCCAAATAAGAGGTATTAAACAAATGGTAGAAGATGATAGATATTGTAGTGATATTATTATGCAACTATCGGCATCAATGCATTCTTTAAAAAGTCTTGGAAATAATATGCTTAAAAATCATATGAAAACATGTATGGTTGATAATGTGAAAAATGATAAATTAGATATAATAGATGAAGTAATAACTTTGGTTGAAAAAATTAATAAGTAAGGTGGTAATTATGTTAAGTATAAAGAATTTAGTTGTTAGTTTAAAAAATGAGGATAAAAAAATATTAGATGGTCTTTCTTTAGAGGTTGGTAATGGTGAAGTTCATGCTATAATGGGACCAAATGGTACAGGAAAATCTACACTTTCTAAGGCTATAATGGGACACTTTTTATTTGAAATAAATGATGGGGAAATATTATTTAATGGTATAAAAATAAATGATTTGAGTGTTGATGAAAGAGCAAAACTTGGTATTTTTTTAGCTATGCAGGATCCAACTGTAGTGGAAGGTGTTACAAATAGTGAGTTTTTAAAAAGTGCTTATGAAGAGCAAACTGGTAAACATATAGATTATTTTAAATTTATAAATGATGTTAATAAATCTTTAGATGATTTAAAGTTTTCTCGTGATATGATACATAGACATGTAAATGCTGGATTTTCTGGTGGTGAAAAAAAGAAAAATGAAGTTTTGCAAATTAAAATGTTAAAGCCTAAACTTATTATATTAGATGAAATAGATTCTGGACTTGATGTTGATTCTTTGAAAATTGTGGCTGAAAATATAAACGAATATAAAAAGGAAAATCCAGATATATCGATACTTATTATTACACATTACCCAAGAATACTTGAAATGATTAAGCCTGATTATGTTCATATTATGAAAGATGGTAAGATTGTTAAAACTGGAGATATGTCTTTAGCAATTGAAACTGAACAAGTAGGTTATAATGAATAAAGTTGTATATATAAATAATGATGGTGTATTTAATATAAATAAAGATGAGACTTTAGAAATATATCATTATGTTGTGGATAAAAGTGTAAATATAAAAATTAATTTAAATGGAGAAAATGCTAAGGTTATATATCATTTAAGTATTATAAGTAATAATGATAATGTGTGTAAAGTTGATGTTAATCATGTGGCAAGTAATACTGAAAGTAAAATTATATGTCATGGTGTTAATACTGGAAATAAAAAATTAGAATTTAATGTAACAGGTTTAGTACCTAAAGATATAAGTAAATGTGTTTGTAAAGAGGAAAATCAAATAATTAATTTAAAGGATGGGGAAAGTGTTATTAAACCTAATTTGCTTATTAGAAATTATGATACTTTTTCAAATCATGCAGCTTATATCGGAGAGTTTAGTAAAGATAAATTGTTTTATTTAAAAAGTAGAGGTATAAGTGATGCAAATGCAACTAAATTACTTATGGAAGGCTTACTTCTTGGTGATGGAGATAGAGAAAATGTTATAGTTAAAGAATTTATGGATAATTTGAAGGAGGCATACAATGGATAAGGAAACTAAAAGAGAAATAATACTTGATAATTATCAAAACCCTACGAATAGAGGTTTGGTAGAAGATGAAAGTTACAAAAAAGCTAATACTAGAAGTAGTTCATGCATAGATAATATTGATTTAATGATGAAAATTGAAGATGGAAAAGTTGTTGATGCTTGTTTTGATGGTGAAGCTTGTGCAATATGTACAAGTAGTACGAGTATTATTGTTAAAAGTTTAATTGGTAAAAGTGTTGATGAAGCAAGGGATATAATTAAAAATTATCAAAATATGATAAATGAAGAAGATTATGATCCTGAAGTACTTGGTGAGCTTAATGCTTTTGATGAGATTTATATGCAACCTGCTAGAAAAAATTGTGCTCTTCTTTCAAGTAAAAGTGCTGTTAAAATATTAGATGAAGTAGGTAAGTAATATGGAAATAGTTGGATTAAGTGAAGCAAGCGTAAGAAAAATATCTGAAATAAAAGATGAAGAGTCTTGGGTTTTAGATTATAGATTAAATGGATATAGGTCTTTTGTGAGTCAAGATATGCCTAAGTTTGGACCAGAAATTAATCTTAATTTTGATGATGTTATTTATTATAAGAGTAATGATGCTGATAAAAAGCTTGAAAATAATTGGAATAATATTTTAAAACCTGTAGTTGATGAGCTTGATAGTGTTGGTGTTTTAGAGAGTGAAAAACATTTTGGTGGCATGGGTGTTCAATATGAAAGTGAAGTAATTTATCATAATATGATTGATGAACTGGAAAAGAAACATGTTATTTTTACATCAATTGAAGATGCTATTAAAAGATATCCTGATTTAGTTAAAAAGTATTTTGGTAAAATTGTGTCTTTCACTGAAAATAAATTTGCTGCCTTAAATGCGGCGGTATTTAGTGGTGGTTCTTTTATTTATGTTCCTAAAAATACAGTGCTTGATAGGCCACTTCAAAGTTATTTTAGAATTAATAGTAAAAATATGGGACAATTTGAAAGGACACTTATAATTGTTGATGATAATTCTTCACTTCATTATGTAGAAGGTTGTACAGCACCAAGTTATAGTGAGTCTAGTTTGCATGCCGCAATTGTGGAAATATATGTTGGTAAAAATGCTAAATGTAGATATTCTACGGTGCAAAATTGGGCAACAAATGTGTATAATTTAGTTACTAAAAGAGCTGTTGTGGATGATAATGGTGTAATGGAATGGATTGATGGAAATATTGGTTCTAAAGTAACTATGAAATATCCTTGTTGTGTATTAAAAGGAGATAATTCAAAAGGAACATGTATCACAATAAGTGTTGCTAAATCTAATCAAGAACAGGATAGTGGAGCTAGAATGATACATATTGGAAAGAATACAAAAAGTAACATTGTTTCTAAAAGTATTGCTTCATCTGGCGGTAATGCTACTTATCGTGGAAAAGTTGATATTAAAAAGAGTGCACTAAATAGTGAGGCAATGGTTAAATGTGATAGCTTAATACTTGATGATAAATCGATGAGTGATACAATACCTTTGAATGCTGTTGGTAATGTATCTAGTAATATTGAGCACGAAGCAACTGTTTCTAAAATTAGTGATGATGTGTTATTTTATTTAATGAGTAGAGGTATTCCCGAAGAGAGAGCAACTGAGCTTATAGTGCTTGGTTTTATAGATGAATTTAAAGAAGAACTTCCGATGGAATATGCTGTTGAGTTAAATCAGTTAATAAAGAGAAATTTATAAAATTTTTACTTACATAATAAAAATTTTTGTGTTATAATTGTTTTTGCTGTGTGGTTTTAAGTAACGTAAGTCCAGGCTTATGTTACTTATTTTTTGCACATGAAAGGGTGATTTTTTTGAAAAATTATGATTTGGGTAAAGAAAAAATTAGTAAATTACTACTTAATTTTTCTATTCCTTGTATTATTTCTATGTTAGTTGGTGCTTTGTATAACATAGTTGACCAAATATTTATTGGTTGGGGAGTTGGATATCTTGGTAATACTGCGACGAATGTTGTTTATCCATTTACTGTGATTGCTCTGGCTTTAGCACTTTTGCTTGGAGATGGAGCATCAGCACTTTTTAGTTTATCTTTGGGAAGTAAAGATGATAAAAAGGTTTCTAAAAGTATTGGTAATGCTGTGATTACGCTTGTTTTAGTATCCTTAGTTCTTACTTTATTTGGTTTTATATTCAAAAGTAATATTTTAAAATTATTTGGTGTTACCGAAGCTAGTTTTGATTTTGCTAATGATTATTTAACTGTTATACTAATCGGAATACCTTTTTATGTAATTGGACAAGGTCTTAATGGAATAATTAGAGCTGATGGAAGTCCAAGATATGCAATGATTGCAACTTTAAGTGGTGCTATCTTAAATATTATTTTAGATCCAATTGCAATATTTGCTTTAGGTATGGGAATAAAGGGAGCTGCGATTGCGACAATTGTTGGCCAAATTATAACGTTTATTCTTACAGTTTTGTATTTTAGAAAATCAAAAAAGTTTAAATTATCCAAAGATAGTTTAAAGCCTGATAAAGAAGTTATTAAAAGGGAAGCTCTACTTGGTGTGTCAAGTTTTATTACTCAAATATCTATAGTGCTCGTTATTGCTGTTTGTAATAATTTAGTTGTTAAATATGGCAGTTTATCTAAGTATGGTGCTGATATTCCACTTTCAGCTATTGGAATTGTTATGAAAGTATTTGGAATTGTTATTGCCCTAGTTATTGGTACATCTATCGGAGGTCAACCTATTATTGGATTTAATTATGGTGCCGGTAATAAAAAACGGGTTAAAGAAACATTTAATTTGATAATCAGAACTAATTTATCTGTTGGTGTTATAGCTTTTATAATTTTTCAAGTATTTCCTCAAGCAATTATAAATATATTTGGTAGTGAAAGTGAACTTTATAATGAGTATGCTTTGTATTGTTTTAGAATTTATTTGTCTGGTATTACACTTACGTGTATAACTAAAACTTGTAGTATTTATTTACAGGCAATAGGTAAATCTTTTAAGTCAATGTTTATTTCAGTAATGAGAGATGTTGTTTTGTTTATTCCTGCACTAGTTGTACTTGCTAAAATGTTTGGAGTTGTTGGAATGCTTTGGGCTGCATTAGTTGCTGATGTTATAGCGTTTATAATTGCTATATTCATGACTTTTGAAAGAAAAAATAAGGTTAGCATTTCAGAAGTAAAAAATATATCAGAAGTTGATGCTGTGTTTATTAAGCCAATGGTTATAACTATATCTCGTGAATATGGTTCTGGAGGAAGATATGTTGGTAAACTTTTAGCGGAAAAACTTGGTATTCCTTGTTATGATAAAGAAATAATTGTTGATACTGCTAGGGAAAGTGGATTAGATATAGAATATATTAAAGAAAATGAACAGATAAAAAATGATTTTAATATATATTATAATAATGATGATAATATTTATTTATGTGAAAGTAAGGTTATTAAAAATCTAGCTATGAAGCCTTGTATTATTATAGGAAGGTGTGCAGATTATATTTTAAAAGACAGAAATGATGTATATAATGTTTTCTTATATAGTAGCATGGACAAAAAAATTGATAGAGTTACTAAATATTATGGAATTGATGCGGAAAAAGCTAAAAATGAAATAAATAGGGTTAATAAAAGAAGAGCTAAACACTATGAATATTATACTAATCAAAAATGGAATGATGTAGGTAATTATGATTTAGCTGTAAATGTTGATACTTTAGGTGTTGAAAATACGGCTTTAATGATAAAAAATATAATAGAGAATGGAAAATAATGTTTTTATTCTCTTTTTTGTGCTATAATTGAAATGGAGGTAAAATCTTATGAAGAAAAAACAATTAGTTGATTTAATTACATCTGTGTTTTTAATTATTTGTGGAAGTGTTAT
Source organism: uncultured Mycoplasmatota bacterium (assembly GCA_900551525.1). Taxonomy (GTDB): domain Bacteria; phylum Bacillota_I; class Bacilli_A; order RF39; family UBA660; genus Onthocola_B. The sequence continues at coordinate 20,088 of URWD01000014.1, read as the reverse complement.
GCTTTTGTTTCCACTTTTTCATTTTGTGAAAGTGAAAATTATATTTTTGGGAGTCCTTGGTGTGTATGCTGCTCTTAATATGATTAAGTTTGTGCTTACATGCAAAAATGGTGATTATGAAGGGCTTTTTACAAGTTTAGCGTCTATGGTAGTTTTGGGTGTTGCTATGTATTTAGATATTAATAAAGTTCCATGGTATTTAGCTTTATGTTTACTTATTTGGATAATTTTGTTATCACTTATTAAACTAAAAAAAGGTGATTATTATAATGACAGAAAAAATAAGATGTGGATATTTGAAGTAATATGTTTAATTTTGTTTATCTTAACTGGGCTTCTTACTACGATGAATTTATATTATGAAAATGATATACAAGTTTTGGTTCTTGGTTATTTCTTCCTTATACATGGAATGCTTGAATTATTTGACCCAATTGTAATTTCACTTAAAATAAAATAACGGATTAAAGGTCCGTTATTTGTTTGTAATAATAAGTTTGATAGCTGTTTTTTGTTCACCATTTATTATTATGTCATTAAATGCTGGGATGACCACTAAGTTATCGCCAGTTGGGGCCACGAAACCTCGACAGATGGCAATAGCTTTAATAGCTTGATTTAGTGAACCTGCACCAACAGTTTGAATTTCAACTTCCTTTTGCTCACGATAAATATTGGCAATGGCACCAGCTACTTTGCTTGGGTTAGATTTTGATGAAACCTTTAGAATTTCCATTATTACCATTCCTTTCTAGTTAAATATATGGAAAAATTAATCAATTATGCATTGATTTTTAAATTATGATGTGATATACTTAAGTAGTAATCATTACTATTTAGGAGATGCTATGAAAAATACAAAACAAAGAAAAATAGTTTTAGATATTGTAAATAATAGTGATAGTCATTTAGATGCATTTGGAGTTTATAAACTTGCTAGAATGAGCATACCTAATATTAGTTTGGGGACTGTTTATCGTAATTTGGGAAGTTTAGAAAATGAAAATGTTATACAAGTAATAATGGTAGATGGAGTAAAACATTATGATAAAATTATTCCTCATTATCACTTTGTTTGTAGTAAATGTTTTAAAATTGTTGATGTATTTGATTTAGATATTCCTAAACTTAAAGAATATAATGGAAATTTAGTTGATGATTATGAAATAGTTCTAAAGGGCATATGTGTTAATTGCCAGAAGGAGGATAATTATGGAATTAAAAGGAAGTAGAACTGAAGCTAATTTAATGGCAGCTTTTGCTGGAGAAAGTCAAGCTCGTAATAAGTACACTTATTATGCATCAAAAGCTAGAAAAGATGGATATGAACAAATAGCTGCTATCTTTGAAGAAACTGCAAATAATGAAAAAGAACATGCTAAAATGTGGTTTAAAGAATTACACGGAGGAAGTGTACCTGGTACTTATGAAAATTTGGAAGATGCTGCAAATGGAGAAAACTATGAATGGACAGATATGTATGCTGAATTTGCTAAGGTAGCTCGTGAAGAAGGTTTTGATAGAATTGCATTTTTATTTGAAGGTGTAGCTAAAATTGAAAAGGCTCATGAAGAAAGATATCGTAAACTTTTAAAGAATATTGATGAAAAACTAGTATTTAGTAAAGATGGAGAATGTATTTGGATTTGTCGTAATTGCGGTCATATCGTGGTTGGTAAAGATGCTCCTGAAGTTTGCCCAATTTGTGGTCATCCAAAGAGTTTCTTTGAATTAAAAGCAGAAAATTATTAAAAAAGCTAGCATTAATAAATAATTTGTGGTATATTAGTTTTGTAAAAACGAAGAAAAAGGATAAGTAATTATGAAAATTATGTAGAGAACTCTTGGTTGGTGAAAAAGAGGAATTGGAAGTAATGAAATCTACCTTTGGAGTTGGGTGAAAGCCCCGGTTGAAACCGTTATCATACTTAAGTTAAATAAAGAATGGCACCGTCTAATTGACTTCTTTGGGCTATTCTTTTTGTTTTGGAGGGAAAAGAATGATAGATATTAAATTAATAAGAGAAAATAGGGATTTAGTAAAAGAAAATATTAAGAAAAAATTTCAAGATGAAAAACTTGGACTTGTTGATGAAGTTTACGAATATGATAAGACATATCGTGAATGTAAGATGAAAGTTGATGAACTTAGAAGTAAAAGAAATGATTTGAGTGCATCAATTGGTAGTCTTATGCGTGATGGCAAAAAAGATGAAGCAGAAAAAATTAAACTAGAAGTTGGAAATATTAATAATGAAATAGCTGAATGTGAAGAAAAAGAAGAAAGACTATCTAAGGAAATCAAAGATAGAATGATGGTTATTCCAAATATAATTGATGCAAGTGTGCCTATCGGTAAAGATGATAGTGAAAATGTTGAAGTTGAAAAATTTGGTGAACCAGTTGTTCCAAATTATGAAATTCCTTATCATGCTGATATAATAGCTGGTGTAAATGGAATGGATAAGGAATCTGCTGGAAGAACAAGTGGAGAAGGTTTTTATTATTTGACTGGTGATATTGCAAGACTTCATGAAGCAATGCTGGCTTATGCCCGCGATTATATGATTAATAAAGGTTTTACTTATTGTATTCCACCATTTATGATTCATAGTAGTGTAGTTACTGGAGTTATGTCTTTTCCTGAAATGGAAGCTATGATGTATAAAATTGAAGGTGAAGACTTATATCTTATTGGTACAAGTGAACATTCAATGATTGGAAAGTTTCAAGGTCAAATGATTAAAAAAGAAGAACTTCCAATTAGAATGACTTCTTATTCACCATGTTTTAGAAAAGAGGGAGGCTCACATGGGCTTGAAGAACGAGGTCTTTATCGCGTACATCAATTTGAAAAACAAGAAATGATTGTACTTTGTGAACCAGAAGAATCTATGGATTGGTATAATAAAATGTGGAAATATACTGTAGAAATCTTTAGAAATATGGATGTTCCAGTTAGACAACTTGAATGTTGTAGTGGTGATTTAGCTGATTTAAAAGTTAAATCATGTGATATTGAAGCTTGGAGTCCTAGACAAAAGAAGTACTTTGAAGTTGGCTCTTGCTCTAATTTAGGTGATGCTCAAGCTAGAAGATTAGGGATAAGAGTTAAAGGTGAAAAAGAAAATTATTTCCTTCATACATTGAATAATACTTGTGTTGCTACTCCGAGAGGACTAATTGCTTTAGTGGAAAATAATTATCAAAAAGATGGAAGTATAAAAGTTCCTAAAGTTCTTCAACCATATATGGGAGGATTAGAAGTTATAGCACCTAAATAATTCTATTAAAATTATAAAATTTATTAATGACAAGAAAATGTAAAATAGTTTTCTTGTTTTTTGTATATAAATGTAAATCTGTTTCTTTTAGTGGGTCGCTTTATGACATGTTTTGTCGAAATGCTTGAAATATAAAAAAATGCTGTTAAAATGGTTAATTGAAAGCGGGTTTTGGTTAATTTATTATTTATTATTTTGTACTTATCACTTTCTCATAACTATATTCCTATTAATTAATCAAAACTCCTTTCATTAATTTGATTATTATGATAAAATAATGTTTCGAAAGGAAGTTATTTTATGAATATACCCAATTTGGCTGTTGCTGCGGATAGAAAAAAAGTTTTAGTTAAAGAAGAAAAATTGGATATGAATATTAGGCCAATTTATAAAGGAAAAAAATATTTCTTGAGAACTTACGGATGTCAAATGAATGTCCATGATTCAGAAGAAATTAAATATTATTTGGAGAGTTTAGGATATGAACCTGTTGAAGAGTTGGAACTTGCGGATATAGTGGTGCTTAATACATGTGCAATTAGAGAAAATGCTAAGGATAAGGTTTTTGGTTATTTGGGAAGATGTAAACATTTGAAAAAAGAGAAACCAGATTTAATTATTGCTGTTGCTGGATGTTTAATGCAAAAACCTAATGAAATTGAAGAAATACATAATAGGCATAAATATATTGATATAATTATTGGAACTCACAATTTAAATGAGCTTCCAAATTTAATTGAAGAAGCAAATAAGAAAAAGATTCAAAATATTGAAGTTTATTCTAATAGCGATGTTGTTTTTGAAAATGTAAAATATAATAGAGATTCTAAAATCAGTGCGTGGATAAATATTATTTATGGTTGTGATAAATTTTGTACATATTGTATTGTTCCTTTCACTCGTGGTAGGGAAAGAAGTCGTAAGATGGAAGAAGTTCTTGAAGAAGTACGTGATTTGAAAAATCAAGGTTATATGGAAGTTACACTACTAGGGCAAAATGTTAATGCATATGGAAAAGATTTGAATTTAGGTTATGATTTTGCAACGCTTTTGGAAGAAGTGGCAAAAATAGGCATTCCAAGAATAAGATTTGTAACTTCACATCCATGGAATTTTACAGATAAAATGATTGATGTTATTGCAAAATATGATAATATTATGCCTTATATTCATTTGCCAATTCAATCTGGTAGTGATGATATTCTTAGAAAAATGAATAGAAAATATACAATTGATGAATATAAAAAGCTTTTTGACCAAATTAAAAGTAAAGTTAAGAATGTTGCTATAACTACAGATATTATTGTTGGTTTTCCAAATGAGACAGATGATGATTTTAAGAAAACTCTAGATATTGTAAATTATTGTAAGTTTGATGGTGCATACACATTTATTTTTTCACCAAGAGAGGGTACTGCTGCAGCAAGAATGGAAGATAAAATTTCAATGGAAGTTAAAGAAAAAAGATTACAAGAACTAAATAGTCTTGTGAATAAATATTCTTTAGAAAGTAATCAAAGATTGGTTGGAAAAGTTGTTGAAGTTTTAGTAAATGGCATTAGTGAAAAAGATAGTAATAAAGTTTATGGTTATACTGAAACAATGAAATTAGTTAACATTGTTGGTGGAAAAGAATTAATTGGTAAGATTGTGCCAGTTAAAATAACAGATGCTAAAAGTTTTAGTTTAGATGGTGAAATTAGTCAAGAATAAATTGCTTGACTTTTTTTAAACTTTTAATCAAAGGGACGAGTAACCATAAAAAAAAGTCCATAAGGACTTTTGATTTTTAAATGGTGGCTCGTCTGGGATTCGAACCCAGGACCCTTTGATTAAAAGTCAAATGCTCTACCTACTGAGCTAACGAACCAATAAAATTAAAATATAAAATGGCTGCCTCGGCAGGATTCGAACCGGCGGAATGTCAGAGTCAAAGTCTGATGCCTTACCACTTGGCTACGAGGCAATAACAATGGTGGGGAGACATAGATTTGAACTATGGAACCCGAAGGAACAGATTTACAGTCTGCCGCGTTTGACCACTTCGCTATCTCCCCAACAATGGTGCCGACAGAGAGAGTCGAACTCCCAACCTACTGATTACAAGTCAGTTGCGCTGCCAGTTACGCTATGTCGGCAAACAAAATATATTAAATAAAATGGTGGGCGCTATAGGACTCGAACCTATGACATCCTGCTTGTAAGGCAGACACTCTAACCAACTGAGTTAAGCGCCCATGTCCTGATGACAATTAAGATTATACCAGAAGGCAGACGCAAATGCAAGTAATTTTTATAAATTTTATCTAATTTTTAGTAATTTTCTCTCTATCGGCATAAAATTTGGGGAGATAGTATGTAAAAACTGTATTATTTTACATATATAAAATAAATATATATTAACTATTTTATATTTATTAAAGTTATTAATATGTTTAAAAAAATTGAAATTTTAAAGAACCTAGGGGTTGCATGAAAAAAACTAGGACATGCCTAGTTTTTTGTTTCAAATCTGGTCGAGAAGACAGGATTTGAACCTGCAACCCCTAGGTCCCAAACCTAGTGCACTACCAAATTGTGCTACTTCTCGATTTAACCAAAATTTTTAAATGGTACGCCCAAAGGGATTCGAACCCCCAACCTTTAGATCCGTAGTCTAACGCTCTATCCAGTTGAGCTATGGGCGCGTATTACTTCAGGTGCAATAACATTATATTACATTTTTTCTATTAAAGTCAATATTTTATACCAATTTTTTTATTATTTTCATACTTTTAAAGAAATTTTTTCTATTTTTTCTTTAAAATTCCAATTTTTTATCCAAAAAATATGGTAAATTACTAAAAAAAATAAAAAATTTGACATCTGCAACAAAAAACGACAAATTTTGCATATTTAACGTGCTATAATAACTAACCATGAAACAGAAATTAGATGAAAATATTAAGAAATTACTAATTGAGTTTTATTTAATCCAATGTAAGGGGTGGGTAAAGAGCCAAGGTAAAGGTACAAGCGCTGCAGGTATGACACTTGAATACTTACTTGGTAAAAAGGAGGATTCAAAAGCTTTACCAGACTATTATGGAATTGAATTAAAAACTAAACTCTGTACAAGTAATTATCCACTTAGGTTATTTAGTGCGGTACTTGACAATAGACCTAATGTGATGAACGAACTTTATGAAAAGTGTTCTTGGAAAAGAACTAGAAATGAAGGAGAGCGTGAATTATATGATTTTATAAACTCTACAAAATTTTCTAATACACATAGAAAATATGCATTTAAGTTGAAAGTTAATCGACCTAAAAGATGTGTAGAACTTCTTATGTATAACAATTGGAATAAAGTTCCTGTTTACAATGATATGTCATGGTCTTTTGATGAGCTTGAATTAAGACTTACCACTAAACTATCATGTCTTGCAATAATTCATGCTTGGAAAATGACTTTGAAAGAAAATAATACTGATTATTTTAAATATGCAAATATTAATTTGTATCGATTAAAATCTTTTGAAAATTTCATTGATTTAATTGAAGAAGGTAAAATTGCTGTTGATCTTAAATTATATCCATATTACACAGGTGAAAACAAAGGAAAGCTTCGCAATCGTGAAACAACTTTTGTAATAAATGAAAGTGATATTTCCTTATTATTTGATAAAATTGATATAAAGCTTAATGATATTCTAAAAGAAATTCCTAAAGAAGAAAATAAACAAATTTAAATTATTTTCTTTTTTTTAATATAATTAAATTATGAATGAAGATTTAAGTCGGTTAAAGGATATTAAAATTGAAAACTATATATGGATAATTTATATTGGTATAATTGTTTTAAGTTGGTATGCTAATAGTAAAGAAAAAGATTTTATAATTAATAAAAATGAAAATTCAAAAAAAGAATATCAGGCTTTAATGATTTTAATTTTTACCATATTACTTTTTATCTATTATTATTTTACAATTGATTCTTATGATGATGTCAAGGAGTTAATTCCATTAGATTCTAAGAAAAAAAATATTTTGCGTTATGCGTCTTTCGTAGGTTCTTTTCTAATCCTTATAAGTGGTATTATATTTTTAATAATAGCTATTTTAGATGATAACATTGATACAGAAATTGCCTTTAATTAATATTTACATCTTTTAATCTTCATAGTATAATATTTTCAATAAAAACTTTGAAGTGGATGTGTGCGTATGAATGAAAGAAAGTTTTTGAAAAACGAAGCTCGAAAGAATTTGAAAATTCACTATTTTAGGAATATTATTGTTACTTTTATAACAGCAATTATTCTTTCTAGCGGAATTACTTACACAACTAAAAATTTCACTGATTTTTCTTTAACTACGAATATTATTAGTAAAATTACCAATGATTCAAATTTAAAGATTCCTGAAAATAAAATTTTTGATTATGATTTTAATAAAAATATACAAGAGAAAATTCAAAAAAATTACAAATATGGTGTTTTATCATATCTAATTAATGAAACTTTAAATAATGGTAATATAGTTACAACACTTTTTAATGGTATAAATAAATTAATACTTGGTAATAAAATTAGTGCCGGTGTAATAATTATAATTAGTAGTCTTATTTTGTGGGGGATTAATTGGCTTTTCTTTAAAGTAATTGAAGTTGGTAAAAATCGTTTTTTTCTTGAAAAAAGAAGATATTATGAAACAAAAATGGAAAGAATATTATTTCCTTATAAGATGAAAAAGACTTTTCATATTGCTTTTATCTTATTTAATAAATTTATCTATCAAATTCTTTGGTCTTTTACTATTGTTGGAGGTTTTATTAAGTATTATGAGTATCGTATGATACCTTATATTCTGGCAGAAAATCCAAATATAAAAAGAAAAGATGCCTTTTTGTTATCTAAGAAACTAACTGTTGGGGAAAAATTAGAATTATTTAAAATGGATTTATCACTAATTGGATGGGATATTCTTAGTATTTTTTCTTTTAATATTAGTTCAATATTTTATTCTGATGCTTATAAAAATTTTATTTTTGCTGAATATTATATGAAACTTAGAAATAAATATAATTTTGATTTACTTAATGATGAGAAATTAAATATAAATAAAGCAATTTATGAAGAATATCCTTATATTAAAAATAATAAATCATTAAAAATTGATTATAACAAAGATTATGATTTTATAACTTATATTTTATTTTTCTTTACATTTGCTTGTTTTGGATGGCTTTGGGAAGTCCTTTTAGAGTTTATAAAATTAGGAAGATTTATTAATCGAGGCACTATGTATGGTCCTTGGCTTCCTGTATATGGGTGGGGTGGAGTATTAATTTTACTTTTGCTTAAAAGATATAGAGATAAACCTTGGCTTTTATTTATTTTAGCCTTTACTTTATGTGGAATTGTCGAATATGGTACTAGTATGTATTTAGAATATGTTAAACATTTGAAATATTGGGATTATAGTGGTTATTTTTTAAATATTAATGGGAGAATATGTCTTGAAGGCTTAATTTTATTTGGGCTAGGTGGTTTTGGCTTTACTTATATTTTTGCACCACTTTTAGATACTGTTTATAAAAAAATTCCTAAATATATTAAAATTGCTATGTGTACTATTTTAGTATCATGCTACTTAGTTGATTTATCTTATACACACAGTCATCCAAACACAGGCATGGGTATAACTAGAAATTTTTCTGTGAAATTTCAATTGACTAAGTAATTTAAAAATTGTATAATAATTAACACTTTTAGGGGGATGTTTATGCAAAAAAGAAATTATTTAGAATTACCTAAAGAAAATGGACCAAGATTTTATTATAGAAGTGAACCACTTCAAAAATCTAAAGATGAACTTGAAGAATTTTTAGAATGGGATAAAAGTATGAATAATTTAGCTTTTGCTAGAAAAATGATGTATTCACATGAACTTAAAGCTAATAATTTAGTTGAAGGTTATGGTGATGATTTAGAATTAATTGAAGCTGTTATTAAAAGAAAGATTGATACTATAAAAGATGCTGAAATTAAACAAAGAATTTTAAATCTTTATCATGGATATTATTATATTTTACATCACCGAAAAATGGATGTAGAACATCTTCATGAGTTATATCAAATTTTAAGTGAAAATCTTTTGTGTGAATATGATAGAGAAAATATGGGGCCTTTATATAGAGAAAAAGCAGTTTATATACTTCAAAATGGAAGATTAGATATGGATTTGTCGGAAGGTGCTGATTACCAAAATATTGAAAAACTTATGTCTTATTATTTTGCTTTTGTTAATGAAACTCAAGATTTATCACAAATAGATGAATATATTAAATCACAAATTATGCATTTTTATTTTGTTTATATTCATCCTTATTTTGATGTTAATGGTAGAACGAGTAGAACTATGGCTATGTGGTATTTACTAAAAAAACAAGCATATCCTTATATAATATTTAATCGTGGCATTAGTTTTAAAGGTTCTAAATATGATAGAGTAATTAAAGATGCTAAAGAAAGTTGCGATATTACTTATTTTTTAGAAATGATGCTTGATACGTTAAAACTAGAACTTGAAAAAGAACATATTATGCAAGATATTGCTTCTTCATGTAAACATAAATTAAGTGGTGTAGATTTTCAAACTTTGCTTTATTTTTTGACAATGAATGGTTCAAAAACTCTTGCAGATTTTGGAGTTATTTATAATAGATTTAATGATAAAAAGACTACAAATGAAATTTATATGGAAATGATTGAACCACTTATAGATATGGAAATTTTTAAGGTTATAAGACAAACTAAAAGGATAATAGGAAATATTCCAAATGTTGAACTTGAACTTAATCCTACTTTTTTCGAAAATGATGAAAAACATTTATCTAGGATAAAATTAAAATGAGCTTAGATTTTAAACTAAACTCATTTTTCTATGAAATAAGCATAATATTCTTCGAATGAAATGTTGTTTTCATGAATATATTTTGCTATTTCTTTTCCTACATATCTAAAGTGCCATGATTCATAGTTATAACCAGTTACTTTTACTAAGTCTTCGGGATATCTTAGAATAAATCCAAATCTGTAACAATTATCTGCTAGCCATTTGGCAGTTTCTGTATCTTTGAATGTGTTTTTATTACTGTTTGATTTACTAAATATATCAAGGGTAAGTCCGGTTTGATGTTCAGATGAACCTGGTCTTGCTGCAATACTATCAGCATATTTTTGCCCTCGAGTATTTTTGTAGTTATTATATACTATTTCTTGTTCACTATATGACCTATATGAAGAACTAATCATTAAGTAATATCCTTGTTCTTCTTTTGCACTATTCCACATTTCTAAAAATGCATCATAAGTTACTTTTCTAGTTCTTTGACTTCCTTTATCTCCCCATGCGTATGTTTGAGATATTGTTACTAAGTCATTTGGTTCATAGTCACTTCCAAGTAAATAATATTTATTTACTAGCATACTTGTATCTTTGCTTGTATCAGTATTAAATTCAACTTCATAAAACTTATTATCTAAATGGATATTTATATTTCTAACTATGGTACTTAAATCCAACTTTTTGTTTTGATTCATATAATCAATGTATTTATAAAAATTCTTTTTTAAAAAATATTTTTCTTCCATTAACTTTAAGTAATTTTCATTTACTTCATTATTTAGAAAATAGTTATAATCTTTTTCACTGAAATTATCTAGTATTTTATTTACTTCATCAGCTTTATAACCATGTTCTAGTAATTTATACTCATAGGTTTGATGATATTTATATTCTTTATATTTGTAATTACCAAAGATTGCTCCAGCGATTATTAGAATAATTAATATTAAAATGTAGTAAACTCCTTTTTTTATTTTTCTTCTTTTAGTCATTTTGAACCTCCATTTTATAAATTTATTATAACATTTATTTTAGGTATTTACAAATATTTATAAATGTAGTACACTTAGGTTAACAATAAAGATGGTGATGGTATGTACACAAATAAACAAATTATTGGTTTATGTCCAAATTTTTATAAAATAATAGAATTTAGCCCTTATGAAGATGATATTATATCTAAAAAGTTAATTAAACTTTATCAAGAATATATTTTTAGAATTGATATAAATAATCCTGAAGACGTTGAAAGTGTTATTAACTTAGATAAAGTTGTTAGTAAATATATTGATGATTATTTATTTAGAAAAGAAATGCAAAAACAAATAGTACAAATTAGAATTAAAAAAGATGCTAAAGATATCTTAAAAGAAATTATTCATTCAATTATTAAGATTTTTGATAATTATGAAGAATATACGACGAGAGTTATCTATATTTCAAAATGGATTTAAAAGAAACGGAGACGTTCTTTTTTCTTATAAAAAAAGACAACAAATATGTTTTTAAATTTGTTGCTTTCTTTGTTTAATATTATTTGTAGCCTTTTCTACAATATAACAATAAGACTTATAAGCAATTTCTTGCTTAGATGACTAAACCTTTCGTCTAATTCGAAAGCCTCAGTTTGTTCATCCAGTAACAATATACCATTAGTTCATACAAATGTCAATAAAAAAATGAGGTAAATTGTTGCTAATTTGTAGAGTGCGGTAATAGTATTTATTATGAAAATCCACCGTATATTTATGCTTGCTACAAAGAAGGAAAAGTATTATAAAAATAAGAAGTTATTTTTTGTTGATAACTTCTTATTTTTTGTTATTTAAAATTGATCTTGGATAAGGTTTACGTTCATCTGTTCTATATAGCATGTAATCTATGCTAGTATTATAATAATCTGCTAGATTTCTTAATATTTCTGTAGGTATGTCGTTTGTTTCAGTTTCATATTGAGAATATCCAGTTTGGCTCATGTTTAGATATTTAGCAATATCTTTTTGAAATAAGTCTTTGTCTTCACGAAGTTCTTTTAATCTGTTCATATTTATATCACCTTTAAAACAATATCATAACTTAAAACAAGTTATTGATTTATAACTTAAAATAAGTTATAATAGTATTAGATAACCTAAAATAGGTTGTATATAAATGAGGTTACTTTATGAAAAAGAATGTTTTTTTACTATTAATTGGGGTAGTTTTGGTCTACATTGGTGTGGCAATTGGTAAAACATCTAATAATGAGGATATTATTAAGGACGATACAGAAGCTAGTGTAATTAAACATGAAAATTCATTATCAATGATGCTTGAAACAGAAGCAAACTCAGGTAATTATGAGATGACCACAAGAAGTGAATGGCCAACAGAAGGATATGTGTTTAATACAGAATTATCAAAATGCGAAAATGGGGGAGAGCTTTCCTGGGATAATGAAAAGAAAGTTGTACTTATGAGTGGAAATGTATCAGATAAATGTTATGTATATTTTGATGTATATGTAGCACCAACTTTAGCAGATTATGTAATATCACAATATAATGGAGTACAAGGAAATAATCATATTTACTATCATGATGCAAACTTAACAAATGGAGCAGGTGATAACTCATACAGATACGCTGGGGCCAACCCCAATAACTTCGTATGTTTTGGTAACGACAAAACTCAATGTCCAGAAAATAATTTGTATAGAATGATTGGTGTTATTGATAATAAAGTAAAATTAGTTAAATCAATCTTTGCAACCAAAGAAGAGTTTGGTACCGATGGTGCTTATAACAAAACTGTAGATGGAATTGATTATTATTCGTTTTATTATTTAAACGGAAATATGGAACTAATTGATACTAATTTAAATGTTAATTTTAAAAATTATATTGAAAATATAAATTCTAAATGGATAGATTATATAAATAGTGAAAAGTTTAAATATATAAATGATGGTATGGAGTCTTGGTATTCATATAATAAGAACGTTGTGAAAGAAATAGAGCGATATTCTACTATATCATATTTATTTGGCATAATGCAGGCAAGTGATTATGTATTTTCCGCTTCAAGTAATTATTGGGCTGAAAATGTTACTAGTAATAACTCTGATAGTTATCTTAATATTTCTAAATCAAATGAATATTTGTTTGGCTTTTTAACTGATGGATTAAGTACGTATATGCCACTTGAAAGATTAGATAAAGCTATTAATATGGATGAGAGTGTCAGTGGTCCAGAGGAAATATTTCTTCCAACACGTCCAGCATTTTACCTTAACTCAGGTGTAACTTATAAATCTGGTTCTGGAACAAAAAACGATCCTATAATTCTTGGAGATTAAAAAGAACTAATAATCATATAATTAATAAGGTGAAGCTTATGCATATTAAAGATACCCTTATTAATTTTTTATATGATAAAGATTATTTTATATCCATATATGATACATATATTCATGTTTTTAATTATAAAGATTTAGTTAGTTTAACTAGTAAACTAATTGTTTTAAAAATGGATAAATTTAGTTTAGAAATAAAAGGTGAAGATTTGTTTATAACTAAGATGATGCCAAATGAAATTCTTATTAAAGGTAGAATAAAGAATGTAGGTATTACTTATGAATAAAAATATTGTGTGGATAAGTAGTAAATGTGATAATTATTATAGATTAATTAGGAAAATTGAAAACTTATCAATTAAAATTTATGAAGTTAAATACATAGAAAAGGTTCTTTATTTAAAAGTTACAAAAAAAGATTATGAAAAAATAAGTAAATATATTGTTAGTTATAAATTTAAGATTGTAAGAAATACTGGAATAAATAAATTAATTGAAAATATAAAGCAAGAAAAAATATTTGTAATAAGCTTAGTGGTAGGTTTACTTGTTTTTCTTTGTTTAAAAAATTTAATTGTTAAAATAAATATTGTCCATGAAAATAGTAATATTAGAGAACTTATCAAAGATGAACTAGATAGTTATGGAATAAAGGTTTTAAGTTTTAAGAAAAGTTATAAAAAACTTGAAGAAATAAAGCAAAGTATTCTTGATAAATACCCTGATAAACTTGATTGGATTGAGTTTGAAGTTAAGGGTATGGTTTTAAGTGTTAAAATAGAAGAAAGAATTATTACTGATACTAGTAAAAGTGATAAAGTTTGTGATGTCATTGCTAAAAAAAGTGGAGTTATTAGTGATATTAAAGTTGAAAATGGTGATGTATTAGTTTTAATAAATGATTATGTTAAAGAAGGCGATACCTTGATTAGTGGGGTAGTTAAATATAATGAAGAGGATAAAAGATATACTTGTGCATCTGGTGAAGTTTATGCTACGACTTGGTATACAGGTAGTGCAAGTATTCCTTTTAAATATAATGAATATGAGAAAGAGAAGAAAAAAAGATATAATTTAGTCTGGGAATATGATGGAACAAAACATGAAATTCTTAAAAATAGATTAGATAGTTTTGAAAGTAATTATAAACCTTTACTTAAAGTGTTTAATTTTGGTTTATATCTTGATAAGCAAGTAAGTGTCAAAAAAATAGAAAAAGAATATAGCGAAGAAGAGGCTTTAAATGTTGGCATAGAAAAGGTAATTCAAACTGTAGAAAAAAAATTAACTAAAAAAGATACAATAATTGATAAAAAAGTTTTGAAAAAAGTTAAAAATAATAGTACAATGGATATAGAGGTATTTGTGGTTGTCAAAGAACTTATAAGTACTCAAAAAGAAATAGAGATTGAAAAGGATTGATTAGTATGTTTCTAAATACCATAAGGGCAGTTTTAAATGATAATTGGCCAGTACTTGTAATATTTATTGTTACTTTAGTTAGTATGAGATTTTTTTATTTAAGAGCTCATAAAGAAAAGGGAGCTTTTTATAAAGAATTTTTTGGAATACTTTCAATAGTTTATCTATTTTTGCTATTTCAACTTCTTACTAAAGTAGAACTTAATGAGGGAAGTGGCTATAATTTAGTGCCTTTTACAGAAATATTTAGATATAAAGTTGGTAGTAGTTTATTTATATATAATGTTGTTGGTAATATTTTAGCATTTGTGGTTTTTGGTTTAATTGTATCAATGTATATAAAACCTAAGACAGTTATGGCTCCGTTTTTGATATCTTTAGTGGTATCTTCAACAGTTGAATTTGTGCAACTGAATATTGGTAGAAGCTTTGATGTTGATGACATAATTTTAAATGTTTTGGGTTGTGTTATTGGTTATCTTCTTTATATTGGACTTGCTGCTATTCATAATCATTTGCCAAAAGCATTACAAAAAGAAGGATTAATTAACATTATATGTTTTATTTTATTAATAATTATGGTATTATATATACTTAAGGTGATGGGGGTGTTAGCATTTTGAATCACTATGAAATAATAAATGAATTTAATGAAGAAGTAAAATGTGATTATTTACCTAAGATAATTGATAAATGTTTGGAAATGGAACATGTTGAAAATGCAGTATTTACAATAATATTTATTGATGATGAGAAGATGCATGAACTTAATAAAACTTACAGAGGCATTGATAGAACTACGGATGTTTTATCATTTGCTTATGAAGATAATGAAACTGTAGAATGTGATATAAGAATGCTTGGAGAAATATTTGTAAGTATTCCTAAAATGAAGGAGCAAGCTAAAGAGTATGGGCATAGTGAAACAAGAGAACTTTCATTTTTAGTAGTTCATGGCATACTTCATTTGCTAGGTTATGATCATACTTTAGGTGAAAAAGAAGAAAAAGAAATGTTTAGTCGTCAGGAGTTGGTATTAAATGAGTTTGAAGAAACAAGAAAAGCATAAGAAAATGAGTTTTAAAAGATTTTTAAATAGTATTAAATATTCAGTTGATGGTTTAGTTAATGCTTATCAAAATGAACAAAGTTTATGGCTTCATGCTATGTGTACAATAATAATTGTAATTTTAGGTTTTGCTTTACAAATAAGCTTTATTCAATGGGCGATAATTGTTATAGCTTTAGTTATAGTTTTAGCAGTCGAACTTTTAAATACCGCAATTGAAGCAACAGTTGATTTAGTTACTAAGGAAATTCATCCACTTGCTAAAGTTGCTAAAGATTGTGGTAGTGCTGCAGCATTTGTAAGTAGCATTATGGTATTTATTATTTGTTGTTTTATCTTTATTCCTAAGATTATTGCACTATTTTAGAGGTGTTTATGAGAAGCGGGTTTGTAAGTATTATAGGTAGACCAAATGTTGGTAAAAGTACTCTCATTAATGCTATTATAAATAGAAAGGTTGCTATTACAAGTAATGTTTCTGGTACAACAAGAAACATTATTCAAGGAATATATAATGATAGTGATTCTCAGATAGTTTTTGTGGATACCCCAGGGATACATAAACCAATAAATAGACTTGGTAAAGTTTTAAATAAAGAAGCGCTTGCTTCATCAAAAGATGTTGACCTTATATTATTTGTAGTTGATGTTGCATCAGGTATTGGTAAAGGTGATATGTTTATTTTGGATAACTTAAAGGGAAGTAGTGTTCCGGTTATTTTGGTACTTAATAAAATTGATGAAATAAGTACAGATAAATTATTTAGAACTATTAATGAATTTAAAGATATTTATCCTTTTGTGGAAGTTGTACCAACATCTGGGCTTAAAAATGATAATGTTGAACATTTAATAAGTGTTATTAAAAATTATTTACATGATGAAGTTAAATATTTTCCAGACGAATATTATACATCAAGTAGTATTAAGTTTATGGTAAGTGAACTTGTTAGAGAAAAATTACTTCAAGTTACAGAAGATGAAATTCCTCATAGTATAACTTGTTTTACAACTCTTTATGAAGAAAAGAAAGATATTGTAAATATTAATGTTGATATAATTGTTGATAGAGATAATATAAAGAGAATAATTATTGGTAAAAATGGTAGTAGACTTAAAACTGTAGGTACACTTGCAAGAAAAGAAATTGAAGAAGAACTTACAGGTAAAAAGGTTTATCTTGAGTTATTTGTTAAAACAATAAAAAATTGGAAAGATAAAGAAAAATACTTAATTGAATTAGGTTTTATAGATAATGAATAAAATTTAGAGATGTCACCCAATATATAATTAGGTGATAAAAATGAATAAAGAAGAAGCATGGAAGAAGTTCCAAGAAAGTGGCAAAGTAGAAGATTATTTACGTTATAAGGAAGCTGAAAAGAAGGATTAAATATGCTAGAAGTAGATGGATTTGTTTTAAGTGAAATTCCATATGGTGAGTCTAGTAAAATAATAAATGTTTTAACTAGAGAGTATGGAGTAATTGGTATTATGTGTAAGGGTGCTAAGTCTTTAAAAAATAGATATAGAGTACCTACGATGAAGCTAAGTTATAGTCATTTTAACATAATGTATAAAGAAAACAAATTATCTACTTTAGTTAGTGCTGATGTAATTAATCCCTTTAAACTTGTCAAAAGTGATATTCTTTTGGTAAGCTTTTTGGCGTATTTAACGGAACTTACTAGTCAAGTTGTTAAGCAAAGTAATGATATAGAAAATATATATGATGATTTTATAAAGACCATTTTAAAACTTGAAGATGGGTTGGATCCGATAGTTTTAACTAATATTTTAGAAATTAAATATTTGGAATATTTAGGTGTTTTATTTAATTTGGATGAATGTGTTATATGTGGAAGTAAAAATAATATAGCTACATTTGATGCTGATAAAGGCGGTTATATTTGTATAAATTGTTTAACTAATGAAATAATTGTGGATAAAAAAGTAATAAAAATGATAAGAATGTATTATTATGTAAATATTGATTCAATTAAAGAAATAAAAGTTGATGATTTAACTAAGAATACTATAAATAAATATTTAGATTTGTATTATGAAAGATATACAGGACTTTATTTAAATAGTAAAGATTTTTTGAAAAAATTAATGTAGGGTGGTAGTATGGCAAATTTAACATTTTATTATGGAACAATGGCAGTTGGAAAGACAACTAAGTTATTGCAAGACCATTATAATTATTCTAAGTATTTGATTAATATAGTGGTTATGAAACCTAAAGTAGATACTAAAGGTAGTAATACAGTAGTAAATAGAATCGGAGAAAATATAAAAGTAGATGTTTTAATTCCCAAGAGTGCTAATTTGCTTAGTAAAAAGTATATGAGTAAGTTTATGTATGCTGAATTTATTTTAGTTGATGAAGCACAATTCTTAAGTAGAGAACAAATTAATCAGTTGTGGTTTATTGCTCATAAATATAATATTTCTGTTATTTGTTATGGACTTAAAAGTAATTTTAAAGGTGATTTATTTGAGGGCTCTCAGCAGCTTTTTGCTCGAAGTGATGAAAAACATGAATTAACTGTTAATTGTTTATGTGGAAAAGCGGCGATGTTTAATGCTAGACGTGTTAATGGAAAATATAGTGCAAGTGGGAAAGAAGTTGTTATTGATGGTGCTAATGATGAGGTTGAATATATTCCTCTTTGTGCTGATCATTACTTGGAATATGTTATGAACGGAAAGTATAAATAAAGCTTTTAGTTTACACTAGACAAAAGTGCTCATTTGTGTTATATTATTATTGCAACTAGAAATGAGTTGAAAATTTTAAAAAAGTGGGTGAAGCCAGCCCTATAAATGGCAACGAACAAAGTAGACTAGAATTTAAATTCTAGTCTTTTCTTTTGAAAATAATAAAATTAATCTTATATTTCTTGTAATTATTAATATATTTAGGTATAATTATATTTATCAAAGGAGTGATTTATTTATGAAAGTAACTATGGAAGAATTAGTTAACTATTGTAAACAATATGGTTTTATTTTTCAAGGAAGTGAAATATATAATGGACTTGCTAATTCATGGGATTATGGTCCAGTTGGTACAAATTTAAAAGAAAATATAAGAAAAGCTTGGAAGAAGAAATTTATTCAAGAGAATCCTTATAATGTTGGTCTTGATGCTGCGATTATTATGAATCCAAAGGTATGGGTTGCATCTGGTCATGTTGCTTCTTTTGCAGATCCATTAATTGATTGTAAGAAGTGTAAGGCAAGACACAGAGCTGATAAATTAATCGAAGATTTTACTCATGGTGAAGTTACTGGTGATGGTTGGGATAATGAAAAATTAGAAAACTTCATTAAAGAAAACAATATTACATGTCCAGTGTGTGGTAAAAGTGATTTTACACCGATTAGAAAGTTTAACTTATTATTTGAAACATCTATTGGAGTAACTGATGATACTAAAAATACTGTTTATTTACGTGGAGAAACAGCCCAAGGAATTTTTGTTAATTTCAAAAATATTGAAAGAAGCATGAGACTTAAAGTACCATTTGGTATTTGTCAAACTGGTAAAGCTTTTAGAAATGAAATTACTCCGGGTAACTTTATTTTCAGAACTCGTGAATTTGAACAAATGGAACTAGAATTTTTCTGTAAGCCTGATACTGATTTAGAATGGTTTGGTTATTGGAAAAATTATTGTATGGACTTTTTAAAGACTTTAGGTTTGGATAGTAATAATCTTAGATTTAGAGACCATGAAAAAGAAGAATTATCTTTTTATAGTAAAGCTACAACTGATATAGAATTTATGTTCCCAATGGGATGGGGTGAACTTTGGGGTATTGCTGATAGAACTGACTATGACTTAACTGTTCATCAAAATGCTTCAGGTGCAGATTTAAGATATATGGATCCTGAAACAAATGAAAAATATTTACCATATGTTGTTGAACCATCTGTAGGTCTTGATAGATTACTTTTAGCAGTTTTAACAAATAGTTATACTAAAGAAATGGTTGAAGGTGAAGAAAGAGTAGTTTTAAAAATTCATCCAGCTTTAGCTCCATATAAAGTAACTATATTACCACTTATAAAAAAAGTTC
>URWD01000013.1 GCA_900551525.1 uncultured Mycoplasmatota bacterium | reverse complement strand
CAAATTCGGGGAAACCTTACAGATAACGCTGATGGCAATCCCGAGCCAAGACTTACGGAGGGGATTTTGAAGTTAAAGTATTCTAAAGATGATATTGCTATGGTTGTTAAAAGCTCTATTAGTAAACGTGAGTGTTTATTAAAATTGAATTTGAAACCTTATGGAGGTAATTATCGAGTATTAGATAGATACTTGGATTATTATCAGATTGATGTTAGTCATTTTTTAGGTCAAGGTTGGAATGTTAATAATTCTCCGGCTGATATTAAGCCTATAGAAAAATACTTTAATAATGAAATTCCTATTACAAGCTATAAGTTAAAAAATAGAATTTTAAAGGAAAAATTAAAACCTTTAAAGTGTGAGATTTGTAACTTGGAAACTTGGAATGGTCAAACAATTCCATTAGAGTTACATCATGTCAATGGTAACAATAAAGATAATTCTTTAGAAAATCTTCAGTTATTGTGTCCAAATTGTCATGCTTTAACATCTAATTATAGAAATCGTAAGTAAGGTGTAGAGACTTGACGGGCAATACCTAAGTTAGCAATAATATGGTAAAGAGAAAGTCCAGACTACAAACAAACATGTTTGGTAACGAAAGTTATGGTAGTATGAAAATCCTGCGAGTGTTAAAGCTCGTGCCGGTTCAAGTCCGGCCTTGGGCACCAAATTGTAATTAGCTCCGATATTATTCGGAGTTTTTTAGTGCTATTTTCATATTTTTATGTTAATATTATTACAAGGTGATTAATGTGAATAGATTATTAGAATATCAAAAAGAAATATTTGATTTAGAACATACTATAAATATAATTAATTGGGATTTGCTTGTTTCAACTCCGAAGGATGAGAAGAATAGTGTAATTTCTTTACTTGGAAATTTAGAAAGTAAATTATTTAGTTTAGAGACTAGTAGTAAACATGGTGAAGTTTTAGAAGAGTTTATAAATAGTGATGATTTTGATAAATTACCTGATGCTGAAAAACGTTATGTAAAGATGATGTATAAGAATTATTTGAAAAGTGTTAAGGTACCACATAAATTTTACGTAAAATATACCGAGCTTTTGCATAAAAGTACTGCAGTGTGGGAAGAAGCTAAGGAAAATAATGATTATCAGGCTTTTAAACCTTATTTAAAGGATGTAATTGAATATACTAAAAAATATTATGGTTATTTAAATAATGGTGAGAATTTATATGATACTATGCTTAATAGTTATGAAGAAGGATTAACTTGTGAAGTAATAGATAAATTATTTAATGAATTAAAAGAAAAACTTGTTCCTTTGATAAGTAAACTTAATAATAAAAAAGTAAATGTTAAAATGAATGCAAGTAAAGATGTGTTAATAAGGTGTGCTGAATATATTTTAAGTTATATGGGATTTGACATGAATAAAGGAGCTTTAGGAATTTATCCACATGGTTTTACGGAAAAAGTAGGTAATAATGATATTAGAATTGCTTTTAAGTTTACAGATAATCCATTTGATTTTGTGACAACTATTGTACATGAAGGTGGACATGGTATTTTAGAACAAAATGTTGATAATAATTTAACTAAATATGAATGTGCAACTTGTGATGGTATAAATGCATTACATGAAAGTCAATCAAGATTTTATGAAAATATTCTAGGAAGAAATATTAATTTTTGGTATCCAATATATGATGAAGTTAAAAATATGCTTGGTCTTGATA
Source organism: uncultured Mycoplasmatota bacterium (assembly GCA_900551525.1). GTDB lineage: Bacteria > Bacillota_I > Bacilli_A > RF39 > UBA660 > Onthocola_B. The sequence continues at coordinate 31,268 of URWD01000013.1, read as the reverse complement.
TTAGTTTAGAAGAATTTTCAAAAGGATTAAATTGTGCGATGCCTAGTTTGGTACGTACTGAGGCTGATGAACTTACATATTGTATGCATATTATTTTAAGATATGAAATTGAAAGAGATTTATTTAATGGTAATTTAAGTGTTGATGATTTACCTAGCGTTTGGAGTAGAAAAATGAAAGAATATTTAGGTGTTCAAGTAACAAGTGATACTGAGGGTGTTCTTCAAGATGTTCACTGGGCTGAAGGTGCTTTTGGTTATTTTCCATCATACTTAATTGGTTCTATATTTGATGGAATGCTTTTAGATGCTTTAAAAAAGAATTTAGGTAATATTGATGAAATATTAAAAACAGGTAATATAAAAGTTATAACTGACTATTTATGTAAAAATATTTATGTAAATGGTGGTGCTTATACTGGTGTTGAAGTTTTGAAAAAAATGGGATATGATAAAATTAGTGTGGAACCTTTAGTTAAATACTTTTATGAAAAATATGATAAATAGTTGGTAGTTATGAAGAAAAGTTGTGAGAGTTTATATAATTTATTTTGGATATTTATTGTTGGCTGTGTTGTGGGCTGGTTTGTGGAAGGCGTTTTTTCCCTCATAAAATGGAGAGAGTTTATTAATCATTCTGCAGTTGTAATTGGACCATTTAATATGGCTTATGGTCTTGGTGCTTTAATGCTTACAGCTCTTTTATATAAGTTTAGAGATGAAAAAAATATAAAAATATTCTTAATTGGTTTTATCGGAGGTTCTATTTTGGAATATATAATGAGCTGGGGAATGGAACTTGTTTTAGGTTTTACTGCATGGGATTATTCTAGAAAACCACTTAACTTAAATGGAAGAATATGTGTTAGATATTCCCTTTTTTGGGGACTTCTTGGTGTTGTATGGATTAAATATATTTATCCATATATATCTAAATTGCTTGAAAAGATGGATAAAAATCTTGGTAAAAGATTAGCAATATTTTTAAGTATATTTTTGGTTTTTGATATATTTCTTACAGGTGTTGCAATTAATAGAGCAAGAAATAAAGAAAAAGGTATTGAAGCTAAATATAAGTATGAAGAAGTTTTGGATAAAACATTTAATAAGGAATATTTAAAAAATATGTATAATGATAGTTGGGGTGATTAGATGAAAATTGTAGTATTTACTTGTAGTACAGGTGGTGGACATAATAGTTGTGCTAGATATATAGCAAGTGAGTTTAAAAAAAGAGGGATTATTTGTGATGTAAAAGATTATATGCAGCTTGCTGGTGAAAAAGCAAGTAAAAAGGCTGAAGAGTTATATCTTGGTTCTACGAAAGGAAAAGGCAATATTTTTAAAACAATTTATAAACTAGGTGAACTTTATAATAAGACAGGAATAAAAAGTCCAGTTTATGGTTTTAATAAGATGGTTGTTAAAAATTTAAATAGGTTTTTAGATGAAAATGGATATGATTTAGCAATTGGTACTCATGTATTTCCTTGCATGGCCTTAACAGAACTAAAAAATAAGAAAGATATTAAGTTTATTAATGTTGCAACTGATTATGAATGTATTCCTTTTTGGAATGAAACTAATCCGGATATATTTGTTATTCCAAGTGAAAAATTAGCAAATAGATTTATAGAAAAAGGTATAAATAAAGATATTTTATTACCAATAGGCATACCAGTTGCATCAAGTTTTTTGGAAGTCAAAGGTAATATCTTGTTACCAAATGATAAAGATATTATTTTGCTTACATCAGGTAGTATGGGCTTTGGTGAAATGGAGGAATGTGTTAAAAAAATACTTGAATCCATTGATGCTTATTTAGTTGTGGTATGTGGAAGTAATGAGGCTTTAAAAGAAAAATTAGAAAAAATAGATAATAAAAATTTAATTGTTAAAGGCTTTATTAATAATATGAATGAATATATGAATAAAGCAAGTGTAATAATTGCAAAACCTGGAGGACTTACATCAACTGAAATTACAATGATGAGAAAACCATTTGTGCTTATGATGCCAATTCCTGGTGTGGAAAATTATAATGCTTCATTTTTTGAAAGTAATGGCATGGGAATGCGTGCTAAAAATCCAGATGAAGTTGTAAGTGTTACACAAAAAATACTTGATGATAAAACTATTCAAGAAGAAATGATAAATAATCAAAAGAAATATATAAATAGAAATAGTGCAAAAGATTTAGTAGATTATGTTTTAAATAAATGGTATACTAATAGATAGTTAAGGTGATATAAATGAATGAAGAAAAAATAAGTATGTTAGAACGTTATGGTGTTGATTTAACAACTAAAGAATATATAACTGACCCAGCAATTGCTAGAGATGATGAAATAAAACAAGTTATTTTGACTCTTTTGACACCAGAAAAAAGTGCTTTACTTGTTGGTAAACCTGGGATTGGTAAAACAGCAATAGTGGAAGGACTTGCTTATAGAATACAAAAAGGTTTAGTTCCTGATGCACTAAAAAATTATAGTTTAATTAAAGTTAATATTACAAGTTTAATTGGTGAAACTATGAGTGATGGACAAATTGAAAATAGGATTGACTTACTTGTTCGTGAACTTTCTGAAAGACTTAATACAATTATATTTATTGATGAAACTCATTTGCTGGTTAATAAAGCTGGGGGAATGGATTTTGCAAATATGCTTAAAGCAGGATTAGATAGAGGTCAAATTAAAATGATTGGTGCTACAACTACGGAAGAATATGAACAATATATTTTAAGGGATAGAGCATTTCTTCGTAGATTTCAAAAAATTGATGTTTTGGAAGCTGATAAACCAACTGTTGTTAAGATACTTATGGGTACTATTCCTAAACTTGAAAAACAAATCGGAGTTAAAATTAATTATCAACCATTTGTAACTGAAAAAATAATGGCTTTTATTGTAAATATGACTGATGAATATAAAAGAGTTTATGAAATTGCAAGTAGATATCCAGATATTTGTTTAACTATAGTTGCTAATGCTTTTACTTATGCTTTATATGATAATAGAAAAATTGTTTCAATAAAAGATTTTTATAAAGCTATTTGTAATGCTAAAAATGTTTATGAAGATGTAAAAGTAAAAGAAATTGAAAATTTTAAAGTTCAATTTAATGATTTAATTGTTGCTGAAGGTGTAAATTTAGATGATAAAGACTAGTTGGAAGTAAAAAAATCTTCCCACGGGTCTTTTTTCTTTAGCCTTTGTATAGCTTTATCCATGGTTATTTCATTGGGCTTTATTTTATCTAGTTCATTCCACGCTATTGGCATTGATACAGGAGCATTTTTCTTAAGCCTTATTGAGTATGGTGCAACAGATGTAGCTCCTTTTTGATTACGTAAGTAATCTATAAATATTTTTCCTTTTCTCGCATCTTTTCTGATGTTTGTTGTGTATTTATCTGGATATGTACTTTCCATAAGAAGTGCTATATTTTCTGATATTTTATAAAATTTAGTCCATGAGATTTTAGTGTTAATTGGCACAACAATGTGATAACCTTTGCCACCACTTGTTTTTAAGTATGATTTTAGATTTATATTGTCTAAAATTTCTTTTAAGTCTTTTACGCCTTGTCTTAATGTATCAATTGGTAACTTTTCATCTGGGTCTAAGTCAAATACCATCATATTTGGTGAATTTATTTTACTAGCATTTGCTCCCCACACATGAAATTCATAACTATTCATTTGTACTTCACTTAATAATCCTAACTTATCTAAAATGTAATAATAATCTTTTTCCTTATCACTTTTGGAAGTTATATTTATTTTTTCTAAGTAGCCATCTTTATTTTCTAAATGTTTTTTATAAAATGTGCCATTTTTGACTCCGGATGGAGCACGAATAACACTTATAGGTCTGTTTTCAAGATATGGCATCATTCTATTCTCTACTTTTTTATAGTAATTTATAATATCATTTTTGGTTATATTATCAATTATTTTTTTGTCTTTGTTTGTTATTTCAATGGTCTTGTTTTTAGAATTATTTTTTATTTCTTCAAAAGTTCTTCCGGTTTTAATACTTCTTTTATATTTTTTTATATCGATATAATTTTCAAAATAATCTTTATCTTTAATAAGAAGCCAGTTATTATCTTTAAAATGAGTTAAAGTCCACATACCTTTAAGACGTTTGCCATGCAAAATAAATTTTATTAAATTTTTTTCATATTTAACTTTTTCATAATATCCTTCATCAAAAAGTGAAACTGTGCCACCACCATATTCACCAGCTGGTATTGTACCTTCAAAAGTGCGGTATGATAAAGGATGGTCTTCGACATGAACTGCTAAACGTTTGTCTTTTGGATTATATGATGGTCCTTTAGGTACTGCCCACGAAAGCATTGTACCATTATGTTCTAGTCTTAAATCAAAATGGTCTTTTCTTGCTAAATGATGTTGAACACAAAATTTAAGTTTTTTGTTTGGTTTTGATATTTTACCAATTGGTTCTTTTGTTTTACTAAAATTTCTTTTTTTATTGTATTTTGTTAATTTCAAAATAATCACCATTTATAGTGTGCTTATATTTGCTTTGTGTATGCAAATATTTTATAATAATTATGGTGATATTATGAAAGTTTTATCTATTAAAGAACCTTATGCAAGTTTAATAATGATGAATATAAAAAAAATAGAAACAAGAAGTTTTAAAACTAAGTATCGCGGAGAATTATATATTCATGCTAGTTTAAGTAAATCTAATCAAAATAGTGAATTAAGTAAGTTAATTAGTCCGATGTATGGTGAAATAATATGTAAGTGTAGTTTAGTCGATTGTGTTTTGATGACTGAAGAGTTTATTGAAAATTTAAAAAAAGAAAATTCGATGGAGTATAAATGTGGACATTATGAAGTTGGTAGATATGCATGGATTTTGGAAGATGTTGAAATTATTAAACCTATTAAAGCTAAAGGAAAACTTGGAATATGGAATTTTTATGAAAATAATCTTTAAAGTGTGATATAATCTTATTAGGTGGGAATTTATATGTTAGAAAGTGATTTTTTAATAAGTTTAAATAACATGGTAGTAACTGATAATTATGATTCTAATCATTTTAACTCTGTTTTTGAGGCGTTGAAAAAATATTGCGAGGCAGATGCTGTAATTACGGATGATTTTCGAAAAAATGAAAATATGATTTCTTATAAAAATATAGCTTTATCTAACAACGATATAATTATTAATATAGAAGTTATTTCTAAAAGATTAGTTATTAAAAATGTAAAAAGGACTTTGTTAATAAAGATTTTTTTATTAAAATGCTTCATGTTATTTTGAATAATATTTTTAAAAATTATTTGATGATAGAAAAATTAAAAAAAGATAAATATATTGATAGTTTACTTCAAGTTTATAATCGTACTGCGTATAATGAACTTATACAAGAAAAGAAGAAATATAGCAATTGTGCAGTTGCCTTTATTGATGCTAATGGTCTTAGTATTGTGAATAATAGATATGGACATGAAGAGGGTGATAGATTTTTAATTGCAGTATGTGATGCGTTTAAAACATTTTTTAGATATAGTGATATATATAGAATTGGTGGAGATGAATTTATAATTATTTGTGAGGATATAGATGAAGCATTGTTTAGTGAGAAAATGAAAAAAGCAATGGAAAAAGTTTCGTTAACTTTGTATACTGTTTCTGTTGGAACTATATATTGTGAAAGTGTTGATGATTTGCAATCTGTAGTTAGAGATGCTGGAATTATTATGAAAAAAAATAAAGAAGAATATCGTAAAAATAATCCTGATAAATATATTAACAAATATGATGTAACTTATGTAGGAAGAAGATTAATACATTAAAAAAAACAAGTGATTATTCGCTTGTTTTTTTATATTCACTAATGGGGCACAATAAGGGAATCGAACCCTTGCATACCGGAGCCACAATCCGGCGTGTTAACCACTTCACCAATTGCACCATGACTTGTATAACTTATATTATCAAAGATTTTTAAAAAAAGCAATACCCTAAATGTAATTTTTGTGATATTATTATATTATGGAGATGATAAAATGAATGAAGTAACAAAAATTTTATGTGAAAGACGTAGTATAAGAAAATTTAAAGATGAACAAATTCCTGTAGAAATACTTAATGAAATACTTAAATGTGGTACTTTTGCTCCGAATGGTAAAAGTAAACAAAGTGCTAGAATAGTGGTTGTTCAAAATAGAGAATTAATTGAGAAAATTGCTAAAATTAATGGTAGTTTTGTTAATAAAGTAGGTTTAAATCCTTTTTATAATGCTCCGACTTTAGTAATTGTTTTTGCTGATAAAAATGTTTCAACATATGTTGAAGATGGATGTGCTGTTATATCTAATATGATAAATGCTGCATTTAGTCTAGGTGTTGATAGTTGTTGGGTTCATAGAGCTAAGGAAACATTTGAAACTGATTTTGGTAAAAATTTAATGTCTAAATGGGGACTGGGAGATGAATATGTTGGAATTGGTAATGTTGTTTTGGGTTATCGTGATATGATTTTACCACCAGCAATGCCTAGAAAAGATAATTATATAATATTTGATAAATAGGTGATTTATGAAGGAAGAAAGAAGAGTAACTGTTTTAAGTATAGGAATTAATTCTCTCATTGTTTTTATTAAAATTTATGCAGGCATGATATTTAATTCTTATACATTAATTTCTAGTGCTTATAATACTTTGTGTGATACTGTTCAAGATTTTATGGGGTTTAGTGGCTCTATATTTAGAGGAAGAAGAGCAAATAGAAGAGAGCCATTTGGTTATGGTTCTTATCAAAATTATGCCACTATATTTGTGGGTGTAATTATTTCTTTATTGGGGTTATTTATAATAATTAAGTCTTTTTTCTTAAAATTTGAATCTTCAGATTTAAAAGTGTTATTTGTCTTACTAATATTAATTTTAGTTAAAATTATATTTAGTAATTATTTATTTAAAAAAGCTAAGTTAGTTCAAAGTGATATGTTAATGACAATGGCTCATATTTCATATTATGATGCAGTTTTAATTATTGGTAGTGTATTTTTTGTTTTTTTAGCTAGCATAATGCCTGTGTTTGATTTGATCGGAAGCTTATTTATGGGCGCCATCCTTATATATAAGGGAATAAATATTGTTATAAATAGCTTTATATCTTTAAATTGTCAAAATAATCAAAGTAAAAGAGTTATAAAAAAAATAGAAAACATTATAAGGGATGGCGATGGTATTAGTTATTCTAATTGTACTCTTATAAATGTGAAAAGCTTTTATAAAGTTGTTATTGAAATACTTATTGATGATGATGTTAGTTTGCATGATTTAATTCTTTGGGAAGAATATTTGAAAGAAAAAATTAAGTTGGGTAAGATAAATGTTAAATATGTTGATTTTTTAGTATATAAAAATTAAAATAGTACTTGATAAAGAGTAAAAAAATTGATATTATTAATAATAGGAAAGAGGTATGGATATGAAAAATAAAAAGGGTTTTACTTTAGTTGAACTTATTGCTGTTGTAGTAATTGTTGCAGTTGTAATAGGTATTGGCGTTCCAGTATTTATTAATGTTCGTAAGAATGTCTTGAACAATCAATTTGAAAATGTTAAGACAAGAATTGAAGCTGCTGCTGTAAAATATGCTAATGATACGCAAATTATTACTGTATCAGTTGGTAAGTTAATTGAAGAAGGTTATTTAACAGCTGATGATCAAAAGGCAATTTATAATCCTGTAGATAATTCAAGTCTTAATTGTAAAATTGTTGAAGTTAGCTTAAATGATGGAACTTATACTGCTAAGTTAACTGATAATGGTGAACTTGAAGATGGTACATGTAGTAATTATAATGCCACTGTTGCTAGTTTGATTAAAATCACATGTTATTCTGAAACAAATGATGAAAGTGAACTTGCAAAGTGTGAAAAAACTTTAAAGAATACTAATAATGCTTGGTATAGTGGTAGTGTTAAATTAAGTTTAGATGATAAAGTTACTAAAAATGTCAGTGATTATAGATGGCAAGGTCTAACTGGTGAATCTAGTAATGAATCAGAAATTATTGTTACTGCTGATTCTGTAAAATCAACAACATTTAGTTTATCTTTAACTTATGAAGATGGTACAAGTGAAACATCTAGTGCTGTTGTTCAAATAGATAATCAAAAACCAGTTATAATTGATATTGTAAAAGATGATAATTGGGCTGGTAGTAAAAAGAATGTTACTATAAATGCAAGTGATAGTAGTGGTAGTGGCATATTTGGTTATTATGTTGGTAAAAATGAAGCTTGTAATGGTGAATATGTTACAAATAATAAATTTGATTTAGAAGTTGGTAAGTATTATGTTTGTGTTAAAGATAATGCTGGTAATGTTAGTGATGTAAGTAGTTTTGATATTGATAAGATTGATACAACAAAACCTGTAGCTAAAGCAACTGTTAATGAATATTTTGTTACTGATTCTGAAACTAAAGGAATTACTTATTATAGTGAACTTTCTAGAAAAATAGTTTTTGAAGATGTAGAAAGCGGTATAAGTGCTATTAAATATTGCTTTACTGATGGTAATACTTGTACACCAGATAAAAATGCAACTATAATGGTTGGTAATACGGCTGAAGCTATTATTAGTTATCCAACTAGTAAAAAAGCAACTAGAGTTTGTGTTAAAGCAATTGATAATGTTAATAATGAATCAGATGTTTATTGTGATAGTACTTTCTTAGTTGATACAACAAAACCTGTGAGTGTTAAAGCAGAACATAATCAAAGTAATTCTAGTTATGTAAAGGTTAGTGCAAGTGATCCTGAAAGTGGAATTTATAAATATACTTGTAGATATGGAACAAGTTCTAATAATTTAAATAAAAGTGTTGATGCAGTTGATGGCATTTGTGATTTAGGTAATTTATCAAGTGGAATTACTTATTATGTGGTAGTTGATGCTTATAATAATGCTAATTTAATGACATCAAGTAGTGCAATTAATTTTAAAGCAGAAGTTAAAATGTCAGATGCTTATACTGAAGTTTGTGGTAATGGAGAATATTGTAATAGTCCTTTATATATAAAATATAATAATAGTTTATTTGTTGTTTATAGAAATAATAATGGATATAAAGCAATATATAATGGAATATATACTGATAGTTATTTCAGATCATATTCTTGCTGTAATCAAGGTTATTGTAATTATGGTGGTACTAATTTCGTAAATGGACAAATATTTAGTGAAGCCTTGGCTCCATTCCTAAGTAGTTTAAGTAATTATAAAAATAAATTAATTTTAACAGAATGGAATACAGGAGTTTATAGTGATGTTGGTAGTAGAAAATCAACTTCATATGTTGGTTTGTTAGACTATAAAGAATATGAAAATACTCAATCAAAAATTTGGATGTATAGTAGTGCAGTTGGAAAATATTTCTGGCTAGCATCACCTCATTCTTATTCAAGTGGTAGTTATGCTAATGTTATGGCTGCGTTATATAATGGTAGTACTTTTACTTCATCTGGTTTTTCAATAAATTCTAGTTATGGTGTTAGACCTGTAGTTGTATTTAAAGGCGATATAGTATTTACTAGTGGTAATGGTACTTTAGAAAGTCCTTATGTGGTATAGGAGAATAAAATATGAAAAAGAATAATAGAATAATAATTTATGTAGTTGGGGTTATAATCTGTGTACTTGTTATTATAGGCTTAATAGTTGGTATTAATAAACTAAGAGAAAAGAAAAAAATAGATAAAGTTAATGAAGAACTTGCAGAAATTTTTAAAAATGATGTTATTACACCAGAAGATGATGTTTATAGTAAACAAAAAGAAACTGATGTAAAAGTAAAAGAAGCTATGGATGATAAGAAATATACTTTGGAAAATCCTTATGTATTGGAAAATCCTTATTATATTTCTCCACTTACAGCATTAATTATTTTTCAAACTGATAGTGAAGAAACTGTAACTATTGAAATTAATGGTCAAAAACAAGAATATGAAAAAAGTAAAAAACATGCTATTCCAGTTTATGGTTTAGTGGCTGGTAAGAAAAATAGTGTTAAAATAAGTGCTGGTAATAAATCAAAAACATTAGAATTAGATATGATTAATGTTAAAGATAATTTAAATTTAACTGTAAATATTGGTAAAGGTGTTAATTTAAATAATGGAATTTATTTGATTAGCACACCCCTTGATACTGGGTTATTTGGTTTTAATAGCAATGGAGAAATGGTATATAAGTTAGAAGGAAATTATAATTTAACTATTCAAACTTTAAATAATGGACATTTCTTAGTTGCAAATGAAGATTATTTATATGGTGTTTCTAGAACGGGGTTATTAGAACTTGATTATTTAGGAAAAATATATAATGTTTATGATTTAGAAGGCGGTTATGGTGGAGATGTTGCTTTATTAGATGATGAACATATTCTAGCTATCTCATCTAAAAATGCTCGTAATTCAAATGATGATACTATAGTAGAAGTTAATTTAAATGATGGTAAAATAGTTAATGAATGGGATTTAAAAAATATAGTTAATAATATAAGTAATAGATTTGTAGAAAAAATAAATCAAATTAATTGGGCATCTATTGAAAGTGTTTATTATGATAAAGCATCTAACCAAATTATATTATCGTTAAATGGAAGAAATTCTGTTGTTAGTATTGATTATACTAGTAAAAAAATTAATTGGATTTTTGGAGATATTAAATATTGGAATAGTGATTTTAGTAGTTTAATTGTTAAATATGATGGTGCTTATCCTTTAGTTTCTAATGCAGTAACTTTGAATAAAGATGGTAATGTAGTTTTATTTAACAATGGAATGGATGGTTCTATTTTTGGAGATTCTGCTTGTTCAGAAAATTTAGGAAAACATAGTAGTGGACAAATTTATAAAATTAGTAATATGACTGCAACTTTGGTTAATGAATTTAATGATAATAATTCGTTCTATAGTTATGCTGTTTCAAATTATTCAGAACTTGATAATGGTAATTATTTGTTATTTTCTGCTTGGCAATTTGGAGAAGGTACAATGCTAAAAGAAGGTTGTACTATGAATAGTAATGTTGAAAATTTGAATTCTACAATATATGAACTTGATAAAAATAATAATATTATATTTAAAGCTAATTTTTCTGGAGGTTCTTATAGAGCTTATAAAAAAGATTTTTATAGTAATTCAAATAAAAACTTTAATGTAAGTGAGTTTAAATATTATAATACATCATCTTTAGATATTTATAAGGAAATTATTAATGAAGATATTGTTGATAAATTAAAAACAGCAGAAAAGGGTGTCTATTCTGTTAATATTAGTAAAAACCTATTATCAATTAGTGCAGGATTTTTAAATGATGATGAAGTATATGTTCTTCTTGTTGGAAAGAATAATAAGGCATATAAATATTTAATTAAAACTAAAGGTAATTATTTACAACCAGTTATTAATTTAAGAAGTTTATCTGGTGAATATGCATTATTCTTAGTTGTTAATGAAGATTATTATAACTTGGATAAAACTTATAAATTTTAAAGTAATATAGAGTAATTTATATTACTTTTTTAGTTTGTGAAAGTTTTGTGAATATTAGCACTTACACTTGACAAGTGCTAAATATAGTAATATAATGATTGTGTTAATTGAGATAATTAACAAATAAAAAACATTTTCAAAGTATAAACATAAAGAATTTGAAAATATTAAATATGAAAGGATGATGATATTTATGTTACCAAGCAGAATGTTTTTTGATGATATGTTAAGTGATTTAGAAAAAGAAAGTAAGATGAAATGCGATATCTTTGAAAAAGATAATAAAGTCTTTATAGAAATGGATGTTCCAGGATATGATAAGAAAGATATAAAAGTAGAATGTAATAAAGAAAATATTGTTGTTAAAGCTGAACATCATGAAAAACATGAAGACAATAAAAAATATCTTCATAGAGAAAGAAAAATGTATGGTAGACTTGAAAGAAGTTTTCATTTAGATGATGTTGATGAAGAAACTATGGAAGCAGAATTTAAAGATGGTATTTTAACTATTAGTGTTTCTAAAGTCGATGAAGATAAAAATAAAAGATATATTGAAGTAAAATAATGAAAGTGCACTTAATGGTGCATTTTTTATTTGCAAAAATTGTTGGATTTTGTCAGTTTATTAGAAGTTTTGATATCATTTGTCGAAAGCCTTGAAAGTCTTAAAAATATATGTATAATAACGTCTTTGAAAGGAGCAATTATATGAATACAACTAAAAGAGAATTCGTACTTCTAACTGATAAATTTGCGAAGATACTTTTTAATACTAAAGTAGGACAAAAATATTTAACTAAACTTATAAGTTTGATTATCGATACACCAGTTGAACTTCTTGGTCAAAGTTTTATCCCATTAAATCCACATATTTCAGTGCATCCAGATGTTGTTAGTAGTGAAGCGGATTTAGTGTATGAAAATGGTGATATTTTTGTTAATTTAGAAATTAATTTTCATGATAGTTTAAAGTTAAATAATAAAAATCAAGATTATTTGCATCAATTAATATTAAGACAAGTGTCTTCTGATAAAGATTATACTAATATTAAAAAAGTTTTTCAAATTAATCTTAATGGTTATGATGAATTTAAACGTAATGAGTTTATCTATCGCAGTAAAGTTATTGAAGAAAAATATAATATTGAAAGATATGATAATTTAGAAATAATTGATATTAATCTTTACAAACTCTATGAAATGGATTATAATTTAGTCATGGAAGGCACAGATGAACTCAAGAAAATGTTATATCTGTTTGTATGTGATGACAATGATTTGCTAGTTCGTTTGTATGAAGGTGATAGGTTCATGAAGAAAGTTTTAAAAGAAGCTAATCGTTTAAAAGTAAATATTGATGACCTTTTACTTTATGACAAAGAAGAGATAAAACGTGATGTTTATGAGGCTGGAGTAAAAAGAAGAAATTCAATTGAAATAGCTATTAAACTTTTAAAAAATCAAAAATACACATTTGAAGAAATAGCAGATATGACTGATTTAGCATTGTATGAAGTTGAAAAACTAAAAAAGCAAATTGATGAAGGAGAAATTTAATATAGGTTAAAAAGACTTATATTTTTTTTAAAAGTTATGATAGAATAAAAATGAGGTTATTGATTATGGATGAACTTAAAAAATATGGAGATAATATTGTTATCAATGATTATGAAATTAGTGTGTTAAGTAAATGTAATATCAATGTAACTAAATGTAAAACAATAGCAGAAATACTACTTCTTATTGATAGGTATTTAGATGATGCTGATTTAGAAGATGAAGAATATGAAGAAATAGATTTTGTTGCAAATAATTTGAGTGAAAGATTATATTATATGGGGAATAAATAATATGAAAAAGAATAAAAAGAGATTGTTAATTAGTATTTTAGTTTTATTTGTTGTATGGTGCGGTGTGCTTGCATATATCATTATTAGTGATAATAATAATCAAGAAGACAAAGGTGCACTTGGTATAGAAAATATTACAACACTTGATAATATTAATGTAAAAATTGGTAATGATTTTTATGTTAGGGATGAAGGTGAAAAACTAGTAGTTTATGATTTTAATAATAATTTTATTAGTGAGTATACTGATGAATATACAAGTTATGAAATATTTGATAAAAGATTAATTATTGTAACAAATAAAAATAATAAAAAAATAATTAATAAGAATAGTCATGAAATGGTTGCTGGAAGTCATGTTAAGTATTCTCAAGATAATAAGTATATTCTAGTTGATAATGCTGTGTATGATTATAATTTGCGAAAAGTTTATGTATTAGATTTTACTGGTGATTTTGAATATAGTGCAGAGTTTGCTGATGATTTATTAATTATTAATTCTTATCAAAAAAATAGTAAAAGTGTTATAGTTGATTTAAAAGAAAAAAAGGTATTATGGAGTGATTTTATTAGTTCTTCTTCGTATAGTAATGAAGATGAAATGACTTATTTTAGGTTTTATCTAAATAATAAAGGCTATTTATTAGATACTAAGACTAAACAGATAGTATATGAGGATATAACTTATAAAGATGAAAGTTATATGGATTATAATACATTTACATATAAAGATAATATTATATATATTGATAATGGTGTTTTATATGGTGAAAATACTAAAATTAATAATAAATATGTAATGAAAAAAGATACATGTGAATTAGGATATAAATTAAAAGATAGTAGAAATAATATTGTTGTTAATAAATGTATGTATGCTTACAAAATATTATTTGATGATGCAATACTTGGTATTGATGAAGAAAATTATATATTATTTTATAAAGATAAAGAAATTAGTGGTGGAGAAATTACTTTAGAAGGTGATTATATTAAAGTTGCAGCATTCTTGGATTTACTTGGGGATGGTACAACTTATAAATATTATGATAAGAATCTAAAACAAATAAATGTAGATGAAGATACAAATATAACTTATTTATCACATGATTTATATAGTGGTTATGATTATTCAGATTATAAAACTTCTATTTTAGATAAAGATTTAAAAAAAATAGAGAATAATTTATATAATATTATTTGTAAAAATAATGGTTATTGTGATGTATCTAAAAGTTTATATGAACATTATTTATATAAAGATGGTAAGAAACTTGTAAATGATACTTTTGTAAATATAACTATAAATGAAGATGAAATATTACTTGAAACTTTATATAAAACTTATATAGTAAAACTTGGAAATGATAATAATATAAAGTTAGATTTTAGTTTTAATTTTAATATAAATATTGATGATATAATAAGTAAATATGATTTAAAAGATATAGAGTTTAAAATAAATAAGAATGAAGAATTATTTAAAAAATATGCTTTTATAGTGGAAAATAATTATATGTTACTTGATCATAAAAAAGAAGTTTATGATTTATTTGAGTTAATAGCTGATAATAAAAATTATCTTGATGAGCTATATTTCTTACATAAACTTGGATATTTAAATATTCATAATACTGATGTTTTACTTGAAGGGAAAGCTGCGGGTACTTATCAAGATTTTAATACTAGAATTGATTTAGCATCGAAAATGGAAAGTGTTATTTATCATGAACTTGTGCATTTTGTTGATTTTTCTATTAAAGATAATACAAGTACGACTTTATATAAATGTGATGGTAAAATAGATGTTTATGAAGCTGTACCAAATATACCTGATGGTTGTAATTATGTAAGTGTTCCTTATTCTAATTATATTACGGAAGCTGGAGCAGAAAGTTTTACTTCGAAATATTTTACTAAAAATGTTACATCTTATATTTTTGGAACATATTATCTTGAAGCTTTAGAGTATATTTATGGAAGTAATGTTTTAAATAAATGGTATTATTATGATGATAATTATTTTGTTAAAACTTTATATGATGAATTTGAAGATGAAAAAGTAGTTTCAAGGATTGTGGAAGCATTAAATAAAACAACTTCTTTAGAGGGTGGTCCAATTAAAAATATTGGTTATTTGATGGATACACTAATTGATTTATATAAAAAACATAATGATGAAGATTATTTAAATGATAAAAAGTTTGCATTTTTACTTAAACCTATGCTTGGTTATGATAATGTTGATAAATCTAAATATTACAATGAATTTAAATATTTAGATAATGTGGATTATGGAAGTTTAGAAAATTTAAAGACTGAAATAGGTTATGAATATTATAGCACTCACATTGATCCAATAATTGTAAATGATAAGATGTATTTAAGTTGGAGTGTTTGGAACGATTCATCAGATGATAGTGCTGTTGTTTGGGTTAATTATGATTTTGATAATGATAAAGTTAATGATTATGTTGTAGTTGAAAAATAAAATCAATTCCTTTATATGCGGTATTTTTAATTAAAAATTTATAAGTATATTTTTTATATGATAATATTATTGAAAAAGCACTTATGTCAAATTTTAAGCCTGCGTTAACATGGTGCTTTTTTTGGCGTAAAATGGGTATATAGTAAGAAAAATATCCAGTGTGATGTTGTTAGAAAATGGAGTATGATATATGAAGAAAGTAGATAAGAAAATAGCATTGTTATTAATAGTTTTTGGTATTGGAGTAGGAGTAACATTATTATATACAAATAATAAATATAAAGTTTATGAGGAAGAAGAGTGTAAACAAATAAAAAAACATGTAGATACAATATCTATGATGCTTGAAACAGAAGCTGGCAGTGGAAATTATGAAATGACAACATCTAGTAGCTGGCCAACAGATGGTTATGTTTTTAATACAGAACTATCAAAATGTGAAAATGGTGGAGAACTTTCTTGGGATGATGCCAACAAAACAGTTTTAATGAGTGGAAATGTATCAGATAAGTGTTATGTATATTTTGACAAATATAATCCCATAACTATAAATAATAATTCTATAACATCAAATGGAAATTCAATTACAATAACAATTGATGCAACAGCTGGAACAGGAACGATTGCAAAATATTTATATTCAAAAGATAATGGTGTTTCATATGTGCAAAGTGCAAATAATACATATACTTTTACTAGACTAGATAAAGGAACGTATAATATAAAAGCATATGTACAAGATTCAAATGGCAAAAATAGTGAAATAATTTCTAAAACAATTGAAATAACTTCAATTACCTTGGCAGATTATGTAAAGTCACTATATACAGGAACGCAAGGAAATAATGGTATTTATTATCATGATGCAAACTTAACAAATGGAGCAAATGATAATTCATATAGATATGCCGGAGCGAATCCAAATAATTATGTATGCTTTGGAAGTACAGAAACATCATGTCCAACAGATAACTTGTATAGAATAATCGGGGTATTTGGAGATAAAGTAAAATTAATTAAATATGATTATGCAAATAGTAATCTACTAGGAGAAAATGGAGAGTATAGTAGAGATACATATTCAAAAAGTAAATTTTCAACATATAAAGGAGAATTAACGACAATAAATAGATATTACTGGAATTTATCAACACAAACAAATACATGGAGTGAAAGTAGTTTAAATAAAGTAAATTTAAATAAAAATTTCATCAATAATATAAGAAGTGAATGGGCATCTAAAATAGAGACAACAACATGGAAAGTTGGAGGAAATACATGGGCTAACATTGGAACGTCAGTACCAGCAACAGCATATCAAAATGAAATAGTAAATCCAGTAACTACAAATACCACAGATAGTAAAACAGAATATAAAGCTAAGGTAGGATTAATGTATGTAAGTGATTATGGATTCGCAGCAGCCCCGAGTGCATGGACATTGGTTGGCTGGGATAGTGATTCGACAAAAGATTATAGAACAGCAACAAGTATAAATTGGATGTATATGGGGCTTGATGAATGGCTAATTTCCCGTAATGCGGACGGTTCGGGCAGTGCGTTCCTTGTGGACAACTATGGTCGCGTGAGCTATGGCAGCGTGAGTGGCGACAACTATGGTGTTCGCCCGTCCTTCATTCTTTTACCTTCTATAACTTATAAATCAGGTTCTGGAACTCAATCTGATCCAATTCGTATAAATTAAGCTAAAAACATGGCATTGTCCATGTTTTTTTGATATAATTAAGTAAGAATTGAGGTAAAAATATAAAATGAAAGAAGAAGTAATAAGTAAAGTAAGTAAAAAGATTAATTTGAAAGAATATCAAATTAAAAATGTAATTGATATGCTAAGTGAAGGAGCAACTATACCATTTATGGCTCGTTATAGAAAAGAAGTAACTGGTAATTTAAATGAAGATGAACTTAGATTAATTGAAACTGAATATAACTATATGGTTAATTTGGAAAATAGAAAAGAGGATGTTAAAAGATTAATTGATGAGAAAGGTATGCTTACTGAAGAGTTAGTTAAAGCTATTGATGAAGCAACTAAGTTAAGTGAAGTTGAAGATATTTATACTCCATTTAAAGAAAAGAGAAAAACTAAGGGGACTGAAGCTATTAAATTAGGTTTAGAACCTTTGGCTAAGATTATCATGACTCTTCCAAATAAAACTAGAGATGAAATTGCTAAAGATTTTATTAATGAAAATGTTAAAAACGTAGATGAAGCTATGACTAATGCCGGATATATTATTGCAGATTGGATTAGTGATAAACCTAAGTATAGAAAAGCTATTAGAAATTATTATTGGTATAATGGTCTAGTTAAAGGTAAACTAAAAAAAGGTGCAGTTGATGAAAATAAAACCTATGAAATATATTATGATTTTGAATGTAAAATAACTTGTATTAAACCACATCAAGTACTTGCGCTTGCACGTGCTGATAAAGAAAAAGTTGTTACATATTCCCTTAGTTTAGATAAAGCTGGTGTTATTAAATACTTAGAAGAACAAGTTATTGGTGGCAAATCATCACCACTTGTACAAGACATGAAAATATTTATTGAAGATGCTTGGAAAAGACTTTTAGAGCCATCTTTAGAAAGAGATATTAAAGCAGAACTTTATGATAAAGCAAGTGAATTTGGTATTGGTGAATTTGGTAATAACTTAGAAAATTTACTTCTTACACCACCGATTAAGGGAAGTAGAGTACTAGGATTTGACCCTGCTTTTAGAACTGGTTGTAAGCTTGCTGTTTTAAATGAAAATGGTGATGTTTTAGAAATTGGTGTAATTTATCCACATGAACCTAAAAAAGAAGTTGATATGGGTGAAAAAATAATGCTTGCTTTAATACAAAAACATAATGTTAAGATAATTGCTATTGGTAATGGTACAGCTTCTCGTGAAAGTGAAATGTTTGTAGCAAATTTAATTAAGAAATATAACTTAGATGTTAAATATGTTATTGTTAGTGAAGCTGGTGCTAGTGTATATTCTGCAAGCCCACTTGCTAAAAAAGAGTTTCCTGATTATTCTGTTGAACAAAGAAGTGCTGTTTCAATTGGTCGTAGACTTCAAGATGCTTTATCAGAACTTGTTAAGATTGACCCAAAGAGTATTGGTGTAGGTTTATATCAACATGATTTAAAACAAAAAGAACTTGATGAAGAATTAGTTTTTGTAGTTAGCAAAGTCGTTAATGAAGTTGGTGTTAATTTAAATAATGCTAGTGATAGTATTTTAGGTTATGTATCTGGTTTAAATAGAAAAGTAATTGGTAAGATGCAAGAATATAAAAAGAAAAATGGTGGTTTTAAATCACGTGAAGAGTTAAAAAAAGTATCTGGTATGGATGATAAAATATTTGAACAATCTGCTGGGTTCCTACGCATATTTGGAAATAATCCTTTAGATAAAACTAATATCCATCCAGAAGATTATGAAATTGTTAATAAGATATTAAGTGATAATAATATTGATGTAAAGCTAGTTGGAACTAAAGAAATGGAAAGTAAACTTGCTAGTATTAAAGATGAAGCTATTACAAGTAAATATAATATTAGTATTGAAAAATGGGAAAGTTTTAGAAATAATTTAGTAAGTGGTGTTATTGACCCACGTGATGATGTTAAACAAATGACGCTTAGAAGTGATGTTTTAACAATCGATGATTTAGAACTTGGTATGAGTTTAGAAGGCACAGTTAGAAATGTTACTGCATTTGGTGCTTTTGTTGACATTGGTCTTCATGATGATGGTTTAGTACATATTTCTAAAATGAGCAAATCTTATGTTAAACATCCAAGTGAAATATTAAAAGTTGGAGATATTATTACTGTATATGTAATTGGTATTGATAAAGAAAAAGGAAGAGTTAATTTATCTTTAATAGAGGAGTAGGTTATGAAATTAATATTTAGATTAATTAAAATTGCTATTATATTTTTAATAATTGGAGGTTGTTTTTATCTTCTTATAAATAAAACTTTTATATATGATGTTTATAAGTCAGAAGTTATGGAAGATGAGGGTATTCCAATTAAAAGATTTATGTATGTGATAGATGATGATAAAACTAATGAAGCTAAGTTTTATACATTCTTATCTAATAGTACTTTAGAAAATATGAAGAAAGATTACCTAGATGACCTAGAGCTTTGTTATGGTAAATATTATTATGATAAAAATAATAAAATAACTATTACTAATTATGATATTATAAGTAATAGTTATTATAGAGAAGTTAAATTAAGTTATGTAAGTGATAATTATTGTAGTAGTGATTATAAACTTAGTGATATGTGGGTATATGATTATATTAATAAAAGTGCATATCTAAGCGGAGATATAACTGAAAAGAATATGACTGGTTTAGTTGATAAAATATATAATAGTAAAAATGTTGAACCTGTAGTGAAAAATTATAAAAATGAATATAGTTATAAAGTTAATTGTGAAAATAATGAAGAAAAATATACTTTAATATTTGAAGATTTTAGTGAAAATGAGTTACTTGTTAAAAGAGAAGTAAATGGAAATACTAAGTTTGCTGTTTATGAAATAGAAAATGTTAAAGATTATTTAAAAAGTTTAAAATAAAAAAACGCTGTGAAGCGTTTTTTAAAGTGTGAGTTTAACATCAAAAGGTATTAACCTTTGGTAAAATATGAAAAAGAGATGTTTCTCACATAATAATTATAGGTTATATTAGTCTTATTGTCAAATGATATGGCTAAAAAATATTTGAGCTTTAAAAAATATGTGTTATAATTTTTATGAAAGGATGATTTTTAGATGATGGAAACAATTTGCAAATATTTTTTATACTTTATTATTTATGCTTTTATTGGATGGCTTATGGAAGTTTGTGTATCTTTATGGAACAAGCATAAATTTATAAATAGGGGATTTTTAATTGGTCCTTATTGTCCAATTTATGGTTGGGGTTCTTTAGCTATTATTTTAGTGGTAGGTAAAAATACAACAGATGTTTTGGCAGTATTCTTAAAAGCTATATTAATTTGTTCATTACTTGAGTATTTTACTAGTTATTTTATGGAAAAAATATATAATGTTAGATGGTGGGATTATTCTAGTAAAAGATTTAATATTAATGGTAGAATATGTTTAGAAACTATGATACCTTTTGGTTTACTTGCACTTTTAATAATATATGTTGTACATCCAGTAATAATAGGAATTGTAGGAAAACTTTCTTATACGGCCCTTATTGTAGTTGCTAGTGTGATATTTGTTATTTATTTAATAGATAATATTGTATCAACATATATTTTATTTAAAATAAAAGGTAAAATTAAAAGTGAAAGAAAAGATAATACAGAAAAAATAAAGAAATATATTGAAAAATGGTTTCAAGATAATACAGTTTTATATAGACGTATTAAAAATGCATTTCCTAAATTTGAAATATTTAAGAAAACAAAATAATTTGTTTACAAATACTTCTTTTAATGGTAGAATAATCTACACATTAAGGGGAGTTTTTTATTTATGAATAAAGTATATGGTTTTACTAATGAATTTGTTGCAGCTTATCCAGAAATTTATGATTTTGATAATGCTGATGTTTTGAGTATTATTGGTAGTGGGGATCAGTATTTTACAGCTATGCTTGCTGGTGCTAAAAGTGTTACAGTATTTGATTTAAATGTTAATGCTTGGCATCATTTTGTTTTGAAATTTATGGCGATAAGATATTTAAGTTATAAAGAGTTTTGGCAATTTTTTATAACTGATGGTTTAGATAATTTGAAATTATATTTAAAAATTAGAGATTATTTACCATCAAATGTTAAAGATTTTTTTGATTTAGTAAAAATTACAAAGTTAAAGTTTTCTAATATTAAGGTTAAATCTTGTTTTATGGATTCTTTTAAACAAAAAGATTATCTTAGAATGCTTCCATATTTGAATGAAGAAAATTATTATAAGTTGCAAGAGTTACTAAAGAAACGTAAATTGCCAAATTTTATTATTAAGGATTTTTCTGATATATCTTTAGGGAGTGAAAGAAAAGATTATGATTTGTTACTTCTTTCTAATATATATCATTGGATGGATTTAAGTCCAATTGATTTTAAATTTTTGCTTGATAAATTTGAACCGTGTGTTATACAAGCTTTATATGCTTGGACAAGATATCAAGAAATAAAAGAGTTTGAGAGATTAGGTTTTGAAGTAAATAATGTTCCTGCAGTTAAACCCACACTTTATAATGAGGGATTTAACTATGTTTTAACATATAAAAGAACAAAATAAAGTAAGTTATTGCATTTTATTAGTATAAATAATATAATTAAATAGGTGATAAATTATGTATGAAAATAAAAAAATATTAATTTTAGGAGCTGCAAAAAGTGGTATTGCAGTTGCTAAATTGTTGGCAGGCAAAAATAATGAAATTGTTTTGACTGATTTAAATGAAATTAAAATAGATGTTAAAAATGAATTAGAAAATTTGGGTATAAAAATAATTATAACTGATAACCAACTAGATTTATTAGATAATTCATGGGATTTAGTAATTAAGAATCCAGCAATTATGTCTACAAGTCCTTTAATCAAAAAATGTGAAGATTTAAATTTACGTGTTGAAAATGAAATGGAAGTTGCTTATCATTTCTTACCAAAAGATATTAAGATTATCGGTGTTACTGGTTCTAATGGTAAAACTACTACAACAACTATGCTATATAATATGTTAAAAGTATCTGGAAATAATGTAATTTTAGGTGGTAATATTGGAACCCCACTTACTGATTTACTTGAAGATATTAAAAGTGGAGATATTTTGCTTTTAGAAATAAGTGACCATCAATTATGTGATCTTCATGATTTTAAAACTGATATAAGTATTCTTACTAATATTTGTCCAACTCATTTGGATTATCATGGAACTTATGAACATTATATGATGACTAAGAAAAATATATTTAATAATCATACTGATAAAGAAGTAGCTATTATTAATAGAGATAATGAAGATGCATGTAAAGTAAGTAGTGATATAAAGTCAAATAAAAATTATTTTAGTAGGAAGGATACTTCTTGTAGAGCATATTTTAAAGATGAATATATTTATTTAGATGATAAAAAGATTTTAGATACAAAAGAAATAGCTGTACCAGGAGAACATAATATTGAAAATGTTATGGCAGCTTTAATTGCATGTAGTTATTTTAAGATGGATATAGAGAAAATAAAAGAGTTTTTGAAAAATTTTGGTGGTGTTGAACATCGTTTGGAATTTGTAAGAACTATAAATGGTGTTAAATATTATAATGATAGTAAGTCTACTAATCCAACTTCTACAATTACTGCTTTAAAGACTTTTGATAAAAATGTTCATTTAATTCTTGGGGGACTAGATAGAAATCAAGATTATCATGAACTTGATGATTATATGAAAAATGTAGTGTATATTTATGCTATAGGTGGAACTACTGATATGGTAGGGGAATATGCTAAAGAACTTGGTATTCCTTGTTATAAAGGGTATACTTTGGATAAAGTAATGGAATTTTTAGAAACTAATGTAAATAGTGGTGATATTGTATTACTTTCACCTGGCTCTTCAAGTCAAGACCAATACCCTCATTTTGAAGATAGAGGTAATGAATTTAAATGTATTGTTAATAAAATAAAGGCATAAAACTTTTTGGAGTTTTATGCCTTTTTAACCATACTTGACAAATGCTGTTTTTTATAAAGGTATAAGATAGTAGTTTGTGAGTAGAAGATTATCTCAATTATAAAATAATTTTCCACATTTATTAGTTAAATTGTATGATTTTTTTTGTGGCTAAGGATAGCTTGCAATTTATTGGTATAATAATGTTTATTTTATTTATAAAAATGTTTCAAAATGTTTACTTAATGTTATGTTTTTGATATAATTTATTCAGGAAATATTTGATTGCTGATGTTGCCTATCTACTTTTTTCATATCTCCTCTCTGTGGGGTTTATGGTAAAGGGTAGAAAGGAGGTCTGTGAGTAATAGAAAAAATGAAAGCATTTTTAAAGAAGATTATTTCTTCATTAAAAAAATGTTCACTTGTTACAATAATCGTACAAGTAAACATAAACTCTTATAAAAGGTAACACTCAGCATACTAAAGTCAAATGTTTCCTTTTTTATATGAAGGAGTTCTTCATATACTTGTATAATACCATAAATTATTGCTTTTTTCAATATTTTTGATATAATTTAATAGGTGATAGATAAATTATGAAGTATTTAATTAATGCGTTTTGGGGATTTTGTATGGCACTTGCTGATAGTGTTCCAGGCGTAAGCGGAGGAACCATTGCATTTATTTTAGGTTTTTATGATAAATTTATAAACGCTTTGAATGATGTTTTTTATGGAGATTTTGCTAAAAAGAAAAGTGCACTTTGGTTTTTATTTAAACTTGGTACTGGTTGGGTTGTAGGTGTTGGTCTTGCAACTTTAGTACTTACAAGTTTATTTGAAAGTAAGATATATGCTGTTAGTTCGTTATTCTTAGGTTTTATCATATTTTCAATACCATTAATTATAAAAGAAGAAAAAAATAATTTAAAAGGAAATTATAAGAATATTATATTTTCTATAATTGGAATATTAGTAGTTTCTTTAATTACTTATTTTAATCCAATGACTGGTAGTTCTGGTGTTAATATTGCAAATTTAAATTTTGGCCTTGTTTTATATATATTGGTTGCTGGTATGATTGCTATTAGTGCAATGGTTTTACCTGGTATATCAGGCTCAACTTTATTACTTATTTTTGGCCTTTATATTCCGATTATTAATGGTATTAAAGAGTTTTTACATTTTAATTTTACATATTTTCCTGCACTTTTCTGTTTTGGTATTGGTATTTTACTTGGTATTGCTTTAGTTATTAAATTAATTAAACATGCTTTGGATAAGCATCGTAGTGCTACAGTGTATTTGATTATTGGCTTAATGATTGGTTCATTATATGCTATTATTATGGGACCAACGACTTTAGAAGTTCCTAAGGATGCAATGAGTTTTGAAACATTTAACGTTTTATTCTTTATAATTGGTGGTTTAGTTATAATGGGACTTGAAAAAGTTAAGAAAATATTAGAAAAGAAACATATTGAAGGTTAAGTTTATGAAGAAGTTTAGAATAATAATTGTTTGTTTATGTTTATTACTCTTTAGTGTAATTCTATTTAATGTTTGTAAGTATGGAGTTTTAGATATTGATAATAATATTTATAATTTTATATCTAAAAATATTATGAATGATACTCTTTCATCAATACTTAAATGTGTTACTCATTTAGGTGGTGTAGCATTTATTGTTTTGCTTGGTGTTTTGTGTTTTATGTTTTGTAAGAAAAATAGGTGGTTTATTACTTTTGATTTAGTAGGATGTACAGTTATTAATCAAACAATAAAACATATAGTTAGAAGACCTAGACCTAATGTACTTAGATTGGTTGAAGAAAGTGGTTATAGTTTTCCTTCAGGACATTCTATGATTAGTGTAGCTTTTTATGGTTTAGTAATTTATCTTGTTTATAAAAATGTTAATAATAAATATTTGAAATGGACTTTAATTACTTTATTAAGTTTACTTATTTTAACAATTGGTTTTAGTAGAATTTATGTTGGTGTTCATTATTTTACTGATGTTGTTGGTGGATTTTTCCTTGCACTTGCATATTTAATTGTTTATATTTACATATATAATAAAAAGGTGATAAAAAATGAAAAGTGATAGTTTAATAAGTAGTTTTGGTTATGCTATAGAAGGAATAAAAAAAGCTTTTAAGGCTGAAAGAAATTTAAAAATACATGCTTTAGCTATGATTTTAGTGGTTATTTTGGGATTTGTTCTTAAATTAGCCGTATGGGAATGGATAACATGTATTATACTTTTTGCTTTAGTAATTGGTGCAGAGTTATTTAATACATCAATTGAAGAAGTAGTTAATTTATTATCTCCGGAGATAAGAGTTCATGCTAAATATGCGAAAGATATTGCTGCAGGTGCTGTTTTAGTATTTGCTCTTGCATCTGCGATTGTTGGAGTTATAATATTTTTACCTAAAATTATTAGTTTGTTTTAAAAAATGTAATGGAATTTATCCATTACATTTTTATATGCCTTTAAGTTCAAAATAAATATCTCTTAGTTCCATTGCTCTTTCAAAGTCCATGGCTGCTGCTGCTTCACGCATTTCTTTTTCAATTTGTTCGATTTGTAAGACTCTTTCTTTTTTAGATAGTTTTGGCTTTTTACCAGTTACTTCATTTGTTACAACTTCTTTTATATCTTTAATAATTGTTTTTGGTGTTATGCCATGAATTTTATTATATTCCTCTTGGATAGCGCGTCTTCTTTGAGTTTCTGTGATGGCTTCGTTCATGGAGTCACTATATGTATCTGCATACATAATTACTTTACCATTTTCATTACGTGCTGCTCTTCCAATGGTTTGAATTAAACTACGTGTACTTCGAAGGAAGCCTTGCTTGTCTGCATCTAATATACATATTAAACTTACTTCTGGTATATCTAAACCTTCACGTAAAAGGTTAATACCTACAATACAATCATAAACACCACTTCGTAAATCGTGAATGATTTTAAGTCTTTCAAGTGTTTTAACTTCACTATGTAAATATGCAACTTTGATATTCATTTCTTTTAAATAATTTGTTAGTTCTTCACTCATTCTAATTGTTAGAGTAGTAATTAATACTCTTTCATTTTTCTTAATTCTATCATTTATTTCATTTATGATATCATCAATTTGTCCTTCGGATTTACGAACTTCAATAATTGGGTCAAGTAATCCAGTTGGTCTAATAATTTGTTCTACAAATTTGTTGTTTGTCTTTTCAAGTTCATAATCTCCTGGGGTTGCTGAAACATAAATTGCTTGATTAATTTTTTCTTCAAATTCTTCAAATTTAAGCGGTCTATTGTCTAAAGCACTTGGAAGTCTAAAACCATAATCCACTAAAGTTTGTTTTCGCATTCTATCACCATTATACATGGCTCTTACTTGTGGCAAAGTAACGTGAGACTCATCTACTACAAGTAAAAAATCTTTTGGAAAGAAATCTATTAAACATGATGGGGTTTCTCCCGGGCCTCTTAAAGCTAAATGTCTTGAATAGTTTTCAACGCCATTACAAAAGCCAGTTTCTCTTAGCATTTCTAAATCATAATTCGTTCTTTCACGTAGTCTTTGTTCTTCGATTAATTTGTTTTCACTTTTTAATACTTCAAGTCTTTCTTTTAATTCGACTTCAATTCTATTACATGCTTCGTCTAATTTTTCTTTACTTGTAACAAAGTGGGATGCTGGTGATATAGTAACTGATTTTTTGCTTTGTGATATAGCTCCAGTAAGGGGGTCAAATGTGCAAATTTCTTCGACTATGTCATCTTCTAAAATGATTCTAATACCACTTACTTTTTCATTAACAGGAATAATATCTATGTTGTTTCCTCTGGCTCTAAATGTCCCACGATGAAAATCTAAATCATTTCTTTCATAAGTCATATCAACAAGTCTATTTAGTATTTTACCTCTAGATATTTTGTCACCAATAGTTAATATTAACATATTTTTTTCATATTCTTCTTTTTCACCAATACCATAAATACATGATACTGAGGCAACTACTATAACATCTCTATAATTAATAAGGGCACTTGTTGCAGCGTGTCTAAGTTCATCAATTTCATCATTTATTGATGAATCTTTTTCTATATAGGTATCACTACTTGGAACATAAGCTTCTGGTTGGTAATAATCATAATATGAAACAAAATACTCTACATGATTATTAGGAAAAAACTCTTTTAATTCTGCATAAAGTTGACCAGCTAACGTTTTATTATGTGCTAAAACCAAGGTTGGTTTGTTAGTTTTTTCTATAACATTTGCTATGGTAAATGTTTTACCTGTACCTGTTGCTCCTAATAATACTTGTTCTTTTTTGCCTTCATTTATACCTTCTACTAATTCTTTAATAGCTTCTGGTTGGTCACCACTAGGTTTATATTTACTTATAAGTTCAAACATGTTTACATCTCCAATCTATTTTATATTTATAATATTTTCAACTCACAATGATATTATACTAAGCAAATATTTGTTTGTCAATTAAAATGCTATCAATTAGTAATTGTATAATTAAATTTATAAGTAATAATAAAATAAAAATACCCAATCAAGCTTGATTGGGTAAACCATACTTAGGTTAACACTCAACATGCAAAAATTAAATGTTTCCTATTGTATGCAAATTTTCTTTGCTAAATACATAATACCATATAATAATATTGTTGTCAAATTTTTGATGTGATATGTAGCTTATACAAATTTACTATTTAAAAATATAATAATTTGTGGTAAAATCTTCTTATAAAAAGCGAGGTAATGGAAAATGACATATATTTTTGGACATAAAAGTCCTGATACTGATACTGTTTGTTCAAGTATTGCTCTTTCATATTTGAAAAATGAATTAGGAGATAAAACTGTACCTAAAGTACTTGGTAATATTAATAATGAAACTAAGTTTGTTTTAGATTACTTTAAAGTTGCTGTACCTAGTTATTTAAATGATGTTAGAGTTAGAATTAAAAATGTTAAGTATGATAAAAAAGCATATATTAATGAGAATGAATCTATTGATGCAGCATTTAAGTTAATGCAAAAAAGAAATATTACAGCAGTTCCTTTAATTGATGATAATAAGAAGCTTACAGGCTATGTAACTTTAAAAGAACTTGCTAAATATTTAATTAATGGAAATAGAGAATATGTTGATACAACTTTAGATAATATTATTGATACTATTGATGCTAAAGTTATCGTTAAATGTGATGATAAAATAGTTGGTAAAACTCATATTGCAGGGCTTAGTTTTAAAGCTTTGGAACAAGCTATTAATTTGGATAGTAATGATATTTTAATTGTAGGTGATAGATATAAAGTTTTAGATTATGCTATTAAGTCTAAAGTTAAACTTGTTATTATTCCTTTAAATGTTAATTTGGATAAAAAGGTTATTAAAAAAGCTGAAAAGAATGGAGTTAATATGATTGCTTCAGAACTTGATAGTTTTCAAATAGCTACTAGAATTACATTAAGTAATTATATTAAGAATATTAATATTAATAAAAACCCAGTGACTGTTAATAATGAAGATTATTTTAGTGACTTTAAAACTATGACTCATAAAGTTAATCATACTAATTATCCAGTTATTAATAATAAAGGTGAATGTTTAGGTTTGATTAGACTTACAGGACCTAATGATTATGAAAAACAAAAAGTAATACTTGTTGACCATAATAATTTGGCTCAATCTGTAGATGGTATTGAAGAAGCTGATATTTTAGAAATCATTGACCATCATAATTTGGGTGCAATAGGTACTAATGTGCCAATTAATTTTAGAAGTAAACCGGTTGGATGTACATCAACTATGATATATGATATGTTTTTAGAAAAGAAAATAAGTATTCCAAAAGATATTGCAGGTTTAATGCTTTCTGCAATACTTTCTGATACATTACTTCTTACTAGTCCAACAACTACTGAAGATGATAGATTTGCAGCAGTAAAACTTGCAAGTATTGCTAAAGTTGATATTGATAAATATGGTCTTGAAATGATTAAAGCTGCTTCATCTATTGATGGTATGAGTGTTAGAGATTTAATAAAGAGTGACTTTAAGAACTATGTAGTGGGTACTAAAACTTTAGGTATTGGTCAAGTTATGACTTTAGATTTTGATAAAATTAAAGAAAATATGGATGAATATGTACATGTTTTAGATGAAATGGTTGATACTAATTATAATGTTGTAGTTATATT
Organism: uncultured Mycoplasmatota bacterium; assembly: GCA_900551525.1. GTDB lineage: Bacteria > Bacillota_I > Bacilli_A > RF39 > UBA660 > Onthocola_B. The sequence goes on along the minus strand of URWD01000013.1, from coordinate 1,458 downwards.
TATAACAGATATTATTAAGAATGGTTCTTATGTAATTTATAATACTAAAGCTAAAGATATTGTTGAGGATGGTTTTGGTCTTAAAGATACTTATGAAGGAGTTTATATTCCTAAAGTAGTTTCTAGAAAGAAACAAATACTTCCAAGTATCTTAAGTGTTATGGAAGATAAGTAATAATTTGGGAGGCATATAAATGAAGGCACTTATAACTGGGGCTTCAAGTGGAATTGGAAAGAATATGGCTTATGTTTTAGCAAATAAAGGTGTTGATTTAATACTTGTTGCTAGAAGTAAAGAAGAAATGATTAAAATAAAAGATAATGTCAAAGTAAATGTAGATATTATAGAAATGGATTTACTTAAAGAAAAGAATGTTTTTAAGTTATATGATATGTGTAAAGATAAAAATATTGATATACTTATAAATAATGCTGGTTTTGGGTTATTTGGTATATTTACAGAGACAGATTTAGATAGAGAATTAGAAATGATTGATTTAAATATAAAGGCATATCATATTTTAACTAAGTTATTTTTAAAAGATTTTGTGGAAAAAGATTCTGGTTATATTTTAAATGTTGCTTCAAGTGCTGGTTTTATGGCTGGTCCTAGACTTAGTACTTATTATGCTACTAAAAATTATGTTTTAAAACTTACGATGGCTATTAATGAAGAACTTAGACAAAGTGGAAGTCATGTTGTAGTATCTGCTTTGTGTCCAGGTCCAGTTAATACTAATTTTAATAAAGTTGCTAATGGAGAATTTAGTATTAAAGAAGCAAGTCCTAAGTTTGTGGCTGAATATGCTATTGATAAATTATTTCAAAAGAAAATGCTTATTATTCCAACACTTAGAATAAAATTAGGTATATTTTTATTAAGGTTGGTTCCTTATAGATTACAACTTTCTTTTTGTTATCATATTCAAGGGAAGAAATTAGGTATTAAAAAATAGTTTCATATTTTTACGAAACTATTTTTTCTTTTTCTTCTTTAGTAACTAGAACATCTATTGGTACATCTAAAGCTTTAGATATTCTGTATAATGTTTCTACGGAAAAGTTATATGCTACTTTTTCACTTTGTATTTGTCTTATAAAGTCATGTGATAAGTCTACCATTTCTGCAAGTTCGGCGGATGTTAGTCCTTTTTCTAGTCGATATTTTCTGATGTTCTTTCTAATAGTATTGTAAATATCAGTATCAAAATTAATTTCTTTATTATGCATAGTTTTTCACCTACATATATTGTAATATTTTAATAAATATCTATATGTGAGGTATTGACTAACAAAAGTATTTTTTGTATAATTTTGATTGTAAAGTATGATAATACTATATAAGGAGTAGTTCAAATATGGAAAAAAATAAAAAACAAGCGTTAATTTTTAGTATAGTTGGGGTTTTAACACTAATTACTTTAGTAGTTGGTGCAACATATGCATACTTTAAAGCAC
>URWD01000012.1 GCA_900551525.1 uncultured Mycoplasmatota bacterium | reverse complement strand
GGTAGCGTGCTCGACGACAATGTGGGCAGCAGCTATGCGGTGCGGCCGTCCTTCAATCTTGAGTCTTCCATAACCTATGTATCGGGGAGTGGCAGTGCCAGCGACCCGATGGTAATAAACTAGTACTTTAGGCCAAGCTTGTCTAGCGCGTCCGCGTGCTAGGCAAGCCGCGACAAAATTAAGCAGAGGCAAGAAGGAAGTAGTAAATTATGGTAGAACAAAGGCTGCCGCGTCTGCGGTTAGTGCAGGCGAGGCAGAGGCGCCAGCAAAAGTTAGTAACAAAAAAATGGCATTCATGAGGCATGATGTAAGTCCAAAAAAGGTGTAAATGTCAATATAAAAAGTCATGAAGATTTTAGTGTTAATGTAAATGTCAACATCAAAACCTAAAAAAATGTCAAACTTAAAACTTTAAATTATTTATGACTTTCTATTATACAATTTATAACATGTTGCCAAATTTAGATGTGGCTAAAAATACATTTGACAAACATGAAGAAAAGTAATATAATCAAGAAGTAATTGATGAAGAAATTATCTAAGTAGTTAATTTAATACTTTCTACAGGAAATTGTAGTTATAAACTGAGAGCTACAAGAAAAAGGTAAATTAATGAATTTCAATAATGGAGTCAAACCGTGAAAGAGCGTTAATCTAATGAGATAGTAGAAATACTATGAAAAAAGGTGGTACCACGAATAAGCTTCGTCCTTTTAAGAGCTTGTTCGTGTTTTTATTTGTATCAAAGAAAGGATTATTATGAAAGAAAGATTAGAAGAAATTAAAATTAAAGGTTTAGAAAAAATAGAAAATGCTAAAACTTTAGTAGAACTTGAAGAAGTTAAAAAAGATTTAACTGGTAAGAAAAGCAAGCTAGCAGAAGTATTTAAAAATATGAGTAGTTTAAGTGCTGATGAGAAAAAAACAGTTGGTATGCTTACTACTGAAATTAAAAATGTATTTGCGGAAAAATTATCTAGAAAGGAAGAAGAAATTATTTCAAATATGAGTGTTTTGGATAGACCAATTGATATTACTATCCCCGGCACACCAGTAAAAAGTGGAGCTCTTCATCCAATTACCCAAATGCGTAATGATTTAAACGAAGCTTTTGCTTCCCTTGGTTTTGAAGTATATACTGAGGATGATATAAGTAGTGAAAAATATGCTTTTGATAATTTGAACTTTGCTAAAGATCATCCAGCTCGTCAATCAATGGATACATATTGGATTGAAGGAACTGAGGACAAAGAAGGCGCTGAAAGACTTTGTTTAAAACCTCATTTAACAGGTGGCTCAGTTAGATACTTACTAAAACATGGTGCACCAGCCAGATTTGTTTATCCTGGTAAAGTGTTTAGAAATGAAACAACTGATGCTAGACATGAAAGAGCATTCTATCAATATGAAGCATTAATTGTAGATAAAGATATTTCATTTTCATCTGGTATGGTTATGATCCAAACAATACTTGAAAAAGTATTTGGTAAAAAAATAAATACTAGAATGAGAGAAGGTTTCTTCCCATTTACTGAACCCGGTTATGAAATTGATATGGAATGTTTAGTATGTGGTGGAGTAGGTTGTAAAGTATGTAACCATAATGGCTGGATTGAAGTTATGCCTGGTGGTGTAATTCATCCAAATGTCTTAAAATCTGCTGGATTAAATCCCGATGAATGGACTGGCTTTTACATTAATATTGGTTTAGATAGACTTGTAATGATGCGTTATGGCGTAGATGATGTAAGACTTTTCCATAGTAGTGATTTAAGATTTTTAAAAGAGTTTAAGTAAGGAGGATAAAAATGAGAGTTAGTTTAAATTTAATAAAAAAATATGTGGATTTACCTAAAAATATAACTAATGATAAAATTGCTTATGACATGACCCTTAGAACTGTTGAAGTTGAAGGAGTTGAAAATGTCGGCGAGAAGTTCCATGATATTATCGTTGGTAAAATTTTAGAAGTAAAACCTCACCCAAATGCTGATAAATTACGTGTTTGTATTGTTGATATTGGTGAAGCTGCACCTGTTCAAATAGTATGTGGTGGCTCTAACCTTTATGTAGGTGAATATGTAGTTGTTTGTAAGCCTGGTGCAGTAGTAGTTTGGCATGGACAAGGAGAACCAGTAAAAATTGAAAAAACTAAAATGCGTGGTGAAGAATCATTTGGTATGATTTGTGCTGCTGAAGAAGTTTTCTTAAGTGATTTCTTTCCTCAAATGGATGAAGCTGAAATTATTGATTTAAAAGGCATAGATTGTGCACCCGGTGATAATATTGCTGATGTTCTTGACTTAAATGATACTGTTTTAGAAATAGATAATAAATCTTTGTCAAATAGACCAGATTTATGGGGACATTACGGAATAGCTAGAGAACTAAGTACTATTTATAATATACCACTTAAAAAAATAGAAAGTTATACTGTAGATGATTTACCAAAATATGATGTTGAAATTGAAGACACAAGCAAATGCAGTAGATATGTTGCGGTAGAAATAGATGGAATTGATGAAAGAAAATCTCCAATTTGGATGCAAGCAGCTCTAGTTAAATGTGGGCTTAGACCAATAAATGCCATCGTTGATATAACAAATTATGTTATGATAGCAACTGGACAACCTCTTCATGCTTTTGATAAAACTCATGTCGATGGAGAAAAAATAGTTGTTAGAAATGCTAAGAAAGGTGAAGAATTATTACTTCTTGATAATAACTCTATAAGCCTAACTGAAGATGATTTAGTTATTTGTGATAAAGATGAACCTTTAGCACTAGCTGGTATTCGTGGTGGTAAAAAAGACTCAATTTTACCTGATACAAAAGGAGTACTTCTTGAAGTAGCATCATTTAGTGCAACAGCCATTCGAAAAACTGGCAAAAGATTTGCTGAAAAAACAGATGCATCTATGCGTTATGAAAAAGGAATTGATACACAAAGAGTTGATGAAGGCTTAAGTTTAGCTCTTACTTTAATAAAAGAAATATTCCCAGAAAGTAAGATTGTTAAATATAATGATGTATGTCCAAATGAAACAAAGAAAAATGTTATTGAAGTAAGTAGAAAATTTTTAAATGAAAGACTTGGTAAAGTAATAAGTGATGACGTAATTAAACAAATACTTACATCTTTAGGTTATGAAGTTACTTTAGATAATGACATTTATACATGTGTTGTTCCAACATATAGATCAACTGGTGATGTCACAATTAAAGATGATGTTATGGGGGATATTGCTCGTATACTGTCATTTGACTCATTTGAAGCTAAACCAATAACAATTACATTAGAACATTCCATTAATCAAAGAAAAGTTTTACTTGAAAAAAGAATTATGGAATATTTAGCATATAGATGTGGTTTTTATGAAATATTTACATATCCATGGATTGATGAAAAATACATAAATGCTGCAGGAATAGATACTTCTGATGCCATAAGACTTGCAACACCACCAGCACCAGAACTTGCAATACTTCGTAAATCACTTATACCAGGTGCTTTAGAAGCAATTTCTAAAAACTTAAGATATTATGATGAATTTAAAATATTTGAAGTATCTGAAGTTTATAAAAAAGGCGACTATAGACCATCAAGTAATGATGAAATACTTCCAGTTCAACATAAATCTTTAACTGGTGCTATCGTAGGTAAAGATGCCAAGAAAATATTCTATGAATTAAAAGGTGTTTTAGAAAATATGGCAAGATACACTCATATGGAAGCTATAACACTTGAAAAATGTGAAAAACCAAGCTGGGCAGATATTAATGCTTATTTAAGTATAAAGTTAAATGATGAAGAAATTGGTTATTTTGGACTTTTAAATGTTAAAACTATGAATGAATGTAAAATTAAAAGAACAAATGTAGCTATCTTTGAACTTAATCTAGATAGCCTAGTGCCATTTGCATCACGCACTAATAAGTATGAAAAATTGCCTGAACTACCTTTGGTAGAAAAGGATTTATCTATTATTGTAGATGAAGATGTAAGCTGGGGTATTATACATCAAACTATAAAAAATAAAGTAAAAGAAGTAGAATTTGTTGATGTATATCGTGGTAATCAAATTCCTGAAGGTAAAAAATCAGTTACTTTTAAAGTCAGAATGATAAGTGAAGGAAGTACCATGACAATGGAAGAAATAAATGAAAAAATGGCAAGTATCTTAAAATCACTTGAAAAAAGATGCGGTGCTAAACTAAGAGAAGAATAAATATTAAATGTGAAAAAGTTTTTTTCACATTTTTAAATTCTTAAAAATATTATTTAATAAAAATAATATTTCTTGCGTTTATTATATGAAAAAGTTATAATTTAAAAGGAGGTAAATTTATGAAATATCCAAGATTTATAAGCAAAAAAAGTATAATTGGTGTTCCTGCACCATCAGATGGAGCAGATAGTAAAGCTAAAATAAATAGATATAAAAATGCCTGTGAACGATTTAAAAACTTAGGATATGACATAGTCATCTCAAATAATTTATATAAATCAGATAAGGGAAGAAGTAGTAGTGCCCAAAATAGAGCAAATGAAATAAATGATATGTTTAAGTCAAGTATTGATTTTATATTGTGTGCATCAGGTGGTGAATTCTTAGTTGAAATACTTCCGTTTGTTGAATTTGATCTTATAAAAAATAATCCTAAGTTTGTTGCAGGATTTTCTGATCCAACTGGACTTTTATATGTGATAACTACAAAATATGATATTGCTAGCATATATGGGAAAAACTTTTCTAATTTTGGAAGCAATATACTCCATGAAAGTGAAAAAAACTTTTTAAAATTAATGAAAGGTAATCTTGACCCTCAAGAAAGTTACCCATTATATGAAGATGAATACATAAAAAAAGAAACTGGTTTAGAAGGTTATAACTTAGATAAAGAAGTTATTTGGAAGACATTAAATAATGAAGACATAAATATAAAGGGAAGAATTATTGGTGGTTGTCTTGATATAATATCAGAACTATCAGGTACTAAGTATGATGGCGGCAAAGAATTTACAGAAAGGTATAAAGAAGATGGTATAATATGGTATTTTGATAATTGTGAGCTTTCACATGAAGAAATCATAAGAGTACTTTGGAAGTTTAATGAACTAGGATATTTTAAATATACAAAAGCAGTTATATTTGGACGTTTTGGGGTAAATAACACAAATATTGGTTATAATACTAAAGAGTGTTTAAAAGATTGTATACTAAACAGTTTAAATATTCCAATAATATACGATGCTGACATATCTCACAAAGGTCCAAGTATGAATATTATAAATGGTTCTATAGCAAAAATAGAAGTAAAAAATGGTAAAGGAAAGATTGAGTTTATTTTAGAATAATATTATATGGGTGATTATATGCAAGATTTTATATTTATGGTACTTAACAAGTATAGTTATTTTGGAATTTTTTTTCTTATATTTATAGAAAATGTATTTCCACCGATACCATCAGAAGTAATACTTCTTTTAAGTGGATTTATGACAAGTTATACAAGTCTTAATGTTATACTTATGATAGTTTTCTCAAGTTTAGGAAGCTTACTTGGTGCTATTTTACTTTATTATATTGGTAAAATATTAAATAAAGATAGATTAAAGAAAATAGTACGTGGTAAAATAGGAAAAGTTTTATTTTTAAAAGAAAAAGATATTGATAAAGCTGATGCATGGTTTGATAATAAAGGAAACAAGAGTGTATTTTTCTGTAGATTTGTGCCAATAGTTAGAAGTTTAATTTCAATTCCCGCAGGTATGAGTGAAATGCCAATGGTAAAGTTTATAGTTTATACTTTTTGTGGTTCTCTAATATGGAATACAGTTTTAATATGTTTAGGTCATACATTATCTGACAACTGGAGTATTATGCTTGATATTTTGGACAAATATAAAATAATTACTATAATTATAATGTCATGCATATTTGCTTATGTTCTTTATAAATTTTATAAAAAAAGAGCTAAATAATTAAAGACAAATATTTAAAGAGGTGTTATAATATTTGTTATAAGTGAGGTGTTAATTATGGATGGAGTTACACTACTTCCAGCAGATAGGTATGTAGTTATAAATAAAACTATTTTAACAGATGCTGATCGTAAATATTTAATTTCTTTTTATGAACCTATCATTGGACACCTTGCCATATCTTTATATCTTATTTTAATTAATGATCTTGAGGAAAGTAAAGGAGTTTCCAGAGATTTTACTCATCATCACTTAATGAGTCTTTTAAAAACTCCTTTAAAAATTTTAAAAGAAGCCCGTGAAGCTTTAGAAGCCACTGGCTTACTTAAAACATATTTTAAAAAAGGTGATGTAAATAATTATATTTATGAAATATATTCACCATTATCTCCGAGTGAATTTTTTAATCATCCAATTTTAAATATAGTTCTTTACAATAATATCGGAGCAACGGAATACGAATATTTAAAAAAACAATATCAAAAATTAAAAGTTGATACTAAAGAATATATTGATATTACTAAAAAATTAGATGATGTAATGGAAAGTGGTATAAATGTATCAGTAGTAGATGTCAAAGAAAGAAGTATTAATGATATTGAAGTTAAAGACCAAGTAGATTTTGATTTAATTTTATCAAGTATTCCAAAAGGAATTATAAATGAAAAAGTATTTACAAAAAAAACTAAAGAGTTAATTAATAATTTAGCATTTATTTATAAAATAGATACATTAAAAATGATCGAATTAATTCGTAGTGTTTTAAATGAATATGGTATGATAGATAAAGATAATTTAAGAATTAATGCTAGAAAAATGTATCAATTTAATAATGGTACTTTGCCAACTTTAATATATAGATCGCAACCAGAATATTTAAAAAGTCCAGTCGGGGATAATTCCATGCGTGGTAAAATTATTGAAATGTTTGAAAAACTTAATCCCGTTGATTTTTTGAGAAACAAATATGGCGGAGCAAAACCTACGAATAGAGATATTAAATTAATAGAAAATTTAATAATAGACTTAGAGATGCCACCAGCAGTAGTTAATGTTCTTTTAGATTATGTTTTAAGAAAAAATAATAATAAGCTTGCCACTAATTATATTGAAACAATCGCTGGACAGTGGAAAAGAGCAGGACTTAAAAATGCAAGTGAAGCCATGGATTTCGCCGAAAAAGAAAATAAGAAATTTACGAAGAAATTAGATACAGTCAAAGCATCAAAAGAACCAGTTTGGTTTAATAAAGTAGAAAAAATAGAAGAAATGTCTGATGCTGATAAAGAGGAACTAGAAAATTTACTAAAGGAGTTTAAATAATGGAAAAAGTTAATATGACATTAGGTGAAAAAATTGAAAAAGAACTTAATAAAGAACTAGAAAAATCATTAAAAGATAGTGATTTTTGTTCCCTTATAAAAAGATGTAAACTTCCTAAAGAAGTAGTTTTAAAAAATAATACTAAACTTATGGATACTGTTGATGAACTTAAAAATTGCAAAAATTGTAAAGGTTTATTCATGTGTAAAAACAAATTTGAAGGTCATGTTTTGTATCCTCTTTATGATGGTTCATTAAAATTTATTTATATGCCTTGTAAATTTCAAAAGGAACTCGAAAAAAAGATGCGTGAAAAAGAAAGTAAGTTAAATGAAATAAGTAATGCTAGAATGAAAGACATTGATATTAATGATAAAAATAGAGTTAAAGTAATTAAATGGCTCAAGAATTTCTATGATAGTTTTGAAAAAGTTAATACTTTAAAAGGTTTATATCTGCATGGCTCTTTTGGAAGTGGTAAAACATATTTAATCGCCGCGCTTTTAAATGAACTTGAAAAAAACAAAGATGCAAGCATTGAAATTGTTTATTTTCCGGAAGTACTTCGAAATATGAAAGAAGATTTTAGCTTAGCACAAGACAAAGTTAATTATTATCAAAATGTTGATATTTTATTAATTGATGATATCGGGGCTGAAAAAGTAACAGAATGGGGAAGGGATGAAATACTTGGTACAATTCTTCAGTACAGAATGAATAATAAACTTACGACATTTTTCACTTCGAATTTAACTATTGAAGAGTTAGAAAATCATCTAGCAACCACTAAAAATAGTGAAGATAAAGTAAAAGCTAGAAGAATAATTGAAAGAATAAAACAATTAACTGAAGATATGGAACTTGTAAGTATTAATCGAAGAAATTAAAAAAAATTTAATTTTTACTTTTTAATTTATAAGTTTTGTGGTATTATATAATAAAGATAGGGTGATTAGTGATGAAAGATTTAGAACCACTTTTAAAAGATGAAGAAGAAAAGTTTTATTTTTTGCAGGATAAAAAGGAAAATAAAGGTGGAAAGAAGTTTTCAAAAGAAACTATTGGTACAATAATTATTAGTGTTATAGTTCTTTGGCTTATGTGGTATTCATTTTATCCATTTTATGTAGGTTTTGTAAACTATGATGAAGGTCATGGTATAGTAACTGAAACCAAAGAAAAAGAGGAAGAAATACCAACAACATCAGTAATAGTAAATGATACTTATAGTTATATTGATGCTACAAATAGTAATGCTTTAAGTAATGCTTTTGTGGAAATTTATTCAGGACTTAATGTAACTGGTGATAGTATTGATAGCAATTTAAAATTTGCCATAATATTTAAGTATCTTGGTATTACTTGTGAAAATAATGAACTTACAACAACATTAGATAAAATAACTAGTGCTGCAGAAAAAGTATTTAAAGATACATCATTTGTTCAAAATATAAGTAATTTAAATGGCCAAAATATATATGGTTATAATGTTACTTTTGAAAATGATGGTTACAAAATTACATTAGATGCATGTAATGCTTCAAATGATTATACTTATAAAAAAATAAATAAAGTTACAGCGAGTGAAAACTATTTAAATATTTATGAGTCATTCGGATATTTTGTATCTAATGGAAATAATAGTTACAATGTTTATGATAATGCTTTAAAGCAAAATGTTTTAACTACTTATTCAGGTAATGTAAATGATTTTAATAATACTGATTTATTAAAAGAATATAAATGGACATACAAAAAAGATGCAAACGGTAACTATTACTTTGTATCCTTAAGTTATTCCAAATAAAAAAGTAACTATTTAATTTCAGTTACTTTAATAATTTGATTAAATAATAATCTACAATTTGTTAAATAGATAAGTTTATTAGAACTATCTATTTTTTTTATTGTGCCATTATATTCATAAGTATATCCATTTTTATAATAAGTAATATTTACTTTATTTTGCATATAAAAAGCATCAATTATAGCTTCTTCGATTATGCTTTTTTCATCATCACTCATAATAGGTTTATTTACTTTAGCTTTTTCTTTCATAATAGACATAAGTACTTCTTTATTACTTACAACAGAATTAAAAGGAATCCATTTTATCATTCCACGATCTTTATTCATGATGACCTCCGATTTTTTCATTTCTAGCTATAGCTGTTGAATCGGGAAGAAGGCTACTGGCTTTAACAATACTATTTTTGCCAAATTTACTTTTTATTTCATCAATTGCGGTATTAACTTTTACTTCTTCTTTTTTATTTTCAATTGGTTCAAATAAATTTAATTGAACACCTTCTTTTTTTGTAAGACCACCACAAGAAATACTTACTTTTCTAATAGGTAAATTATTATAATATCTATCAAATATTAGAAAACATATATTAGTTATTTCTCTAGGGCTATCCGTCGGAGTTTCAAGTTTAATTGAGTGATAGAAACCTCCATCTACGTCTTTTGAATAACCAATACCAAAACCAATTACTCGTGACTCTTTATTACTAGCTCTTAGTCTTGCACATATTACATCAACCATTTCAGCAATGATAAGTTTAACATTATTTCCATCATAATCTTTAAATAATACTTGTGAATGACTATATGATTTATCTTTTGGTGTTACTTTAAAATCACTAATTTTACTTAAATCAATGCCATTAGCATGGTTCCATAGTTCTTGGCCCATGACTCCGAACTTATCTTTTAAAATATTTTTATCATAGTTGGCAAGTTCTCCGACAGTATAGATATTTAAATTATTTAATTTCTTTTCCATTCTAGGCCCAATACCCCACATTTTGGAAAGCGGAGTAATTGACCATAATTTTTCTGGTACATCATCATAAGTCCATTTAGCAATTCCATTTTTATATTTCTTAGCTTCTGTATCCATGGCAACTTTAGCAAGTAAAAGGTTAGGGCCAATACCACATGTTGCAGTAAGACCTGTTTTTTCTTCGACAGTCTTAAGTATTTCTTCAGCAAGTTCATAATCAGTTTTCTTATATAATTTCAAATAATCAGTAACATCTAAGAAACATTCATCAATAGAGTAGATATGTAAATCTTCGGGTGCCACATAATCAAGATAAATACCAACAACTTGTTTACTTTTTTCAATATATAATTTCATTCTCGGAGGCACTATTTCATATTTGATATTTTTAGGTATATCATAAAGTCTAACTCTTCCCGGGATACCTTGCTTTTTTAACGCTGGAGTAACTGCCAAAGTAATAGCACCATTTCCTTGTTTCTTATTAGCAACCACCAAAGGTACTTTAAAAGGATCAAGTCCACGTTCTACGCATTCACATGATGCAAAAAAACTTTTTAAATCGATACACATAATATTTCTTTTTACATACATATCATCCATAGTAATACCTCCAAACATTTGTTTACATCTATATTATATGTCATAACAACATAATAATCAATTACTAAAATTTGGTAAATGATAACCATATTTAATCTATCATAAAGTGCAAAATAAAACAAGCATGTAAGCTTGTTAAAAAAACTTATTTATTTTTAGGATAGGGCTTCCTTTCATCAGTTAAACCAACTAAATAATCAATACTTGTATCATAAAATTTGGCTAAACTAGCAAGCTTTTCAATAGGAATAGTATTAATACCCATTTTGTATCTACTATACTGAGCTTGTGTAACTTTTAAATATTTAGCAATGTCAATTTGTTTATAATCTTTATCCTCTCTAATTTCTTTAAGTCTATCTATATTCATATCTTACCACCTAAACACATTTTACAAAATATACGTTCTACGCATTGACATATATACGTTTTGCGTATTTTATATAATTTAAATATAAAATACGCAAAACGTATATGAAGGTGATTAGTATGAAAAAATATAAAATTGTAATTTTAGTATGTGCATTTACCTTATTAGGAATATTTACCTGTAGAGTAAGTAAAACAAGTAATGTTTATGAAGAAAATGAAAATAATCAAATGAAAAAACAAGTAAATACAATTTCAATGATGCTTGAAACGGAAGCGGGGAGTGGAAAATATGAAATGACAACTAGAGATAGTTGGCCAACCGAAGGTTATGTATTCAACTCAACCTTATCAAAATGTGAAAATGGCGGAGAACTATCTTGGGATGATACAAATAAAAAAGTACTCATGAGTGGAAACATTTCTGATAAGTGTTATGTATATTTTGATATTGAAACAAAAGTCTTTTTAGCAGATTATGTAAAGTCACTATACACGGGTACCCAAGGAGATAATAACATTTATTATCACGATAGTTCATTAGAAAATGGCGCAGGAGATAATTCATATAGATATGCGGGTTCAAGCGAAACAACAAATAACTATGTATGTTTTGGAAGTGATGCGGATACCTGCCCAGAAGATAATTTATACAGAATAATTGGAGTGTTTGATGGAAAAGTCAAATTAATAAAGTCAACTGGCACAACAAATACTTTACTTGGTACTGATGGAACTTATACTTCTAATTCAAGATCGTATGCATGGACTGATCTCGATTCGTGTCCAAGCACAACTGCGTACAAATTTGATAACAATGTAGTTGTACTTTCAAACAAAAACATTTTAGGAGCTGTTCCTGACGGTGGGAAAAGTGGCTGTAATATGTGGAAATACTCTAATTTAAATAGTGTTAATTTAAATACAAATTTTATAACAAATTTAGGTATAAAATGGGCTGCTTTAGTAGACAATGCAACGTGGAAAGTTAGTGGATATTCAACAGCTAATGTAACTGCAAAAACTATGTATACAGCAGAAATAACAAATGCAACAAAAACATATGGACCCAGTGATGGAACATCAAAAATAGGATTAATGTATGCATCAGATTATGGTTTTGCAGCAAGTCCAAGTGCATGGACAACGTTGCTCAGTAGTTATAATGATTCATCAATAAAATCAACAAACTGGATATATAATGCAGGAATGGAATGGACAATGACGCCCTATTCTTCAGATAGTTATAGTGTTTTTATTTTGAGTTATGTTTCTACTGTTAGCAACACTGGTAATCTTGGCACATGGTCCAGTCTTGGTGCTGCTGCAGGTTTTGGTACTCGTCCAGCAATGTATCTAAATGCTTCTGTAGTATATACACGAGGATCTGGCACAGCATCCGATCCAATTCGCATTGAAATTTAAGTAGCAAAGGCTACTTTTTTCTTTTGAAAAATAATTTTCAAAAGATATGTGAAATGTGATATAATTAATTTAGTTATGGAGTGTGAAACATGAAATACAAATACACAGATGTTATAACATATTGGCAAAGTTTAAAAATCGATAGTAAAGAAAAACTAGAAAATGTATTAGATAATTTTAGAATTTTATTTGCTTATAATTCGGGAACAATTGAAAATGCTGAAATAACCTATCATGACACAAGGGAAATATTTGAAAATGGCAAAGTTATTAGTTTTACTGGAAACCTTAGAACTATATTTGAAATTAGTAATCAAAAAACATGTTATGAATATTTACTTGATAAAATAATAAAAAAAGAGAAAATAAGTGAAAACTTAATAAAAAAGGTACATGAACTTTTAACAATTGGAACATATGATGAAAGAAGATATATTTTAAATGGAGAAAGACCTGGAGAGTACAAAAAACATGATTATGTAACTGGTAGAGAAGAAGTCGGAGTAAGTGCAAGTGAAGTAGAAAAAGAAATAGAAAATTTAGTAAATGAAGTAAATAGTATTAATACAAATGATGCTGAAGATATCATCAAAATTGCTACATATTTTCACAATAAATTTGAAAACATACATGCCTTTGCGGATGGCAATGGTAGAGTGGGAAGAACTCTTACGAACTATATTTTGATGATTAATAATATGCCACCTTTAATTGTATATGATGAAGATAAAAAATATTATTATGCTGCATTAGAAAAGTATGATAAAGAAGATGATATAAAATCTATGATAGAGTTTTTTAAATATGAAATGGAAAAAACTTGGGAAAAAACTTTAGAAAAAAATTAAGAAAGAAGTTGATAAAATGATAATAGGTTCACATGTAAGTTTTGGTACTGAACAATTACTTGGAAGCACTAAGCAAGCAGTAAGCTTTGGTGCAACAACATTTATGTTCTATACCGGAGCGCCTCAAAATACAATAAGAAAAGCTATAGATGAAAATTTAACAAATGAAGCACTTTTATATATGAAACAAAATGGAATAGATATAAATAATGTTGTATGTCATGCCCCATATATTATAAATTTAGCTAATAGAGAAAATGAATCTTCTTGGAATTTCTCATGTTCATTTTTAAAGCAAGAAATATCTAGAATAACACAGATGAATGTTAAATACATTGTAGTACATCCTGGAAATAGTTTGAAAATGGATAGAAATATTGCTTTAGATAATATAGCAAGTGCTATTAATTTAATAATAGATGAAAGCACTAAACCGATGATTTTACTTGAAACTATGGCGGGTAA
Source organism: uncultured Mycoplasmatota bacterium (assembly GCA_900551525.1). Classification (GTDB taxonomy): domain Bacteria; phylum Bacillota_I; class Bacilli_A; order RF39; family UBA660; genus Onthocola_B. The sequence goes on along the minus strand of URWD01000012.1, from coordinate 21,954 downwards.
AGGAACTGAATGTGGCACAAATATAAATGAACTTAAATTTATTTTAGATAGAATTAATTTAAAAGAAAAAGTTGGAATTTGTTTAGATACATGTCATTTAAATGATTCAGGTATAGATATTTCAAAATTTAATGAATATCTTGAAGAATTTGATAAAGTAATTGGACTCGAAAAAGTTAAATGCATACATTTAAACGATAGTAAGAATACAATTGGTAGTCATAAAGATAGACATGAAAATTTAGGATATGGTACGATAGGTTTTGAAACCCTAATAAATGTTTGTTATATGGATATTTTTAAAAATATACCTAAGATACTAGAAACTCCGTATATAGATGGAAATCCACCATATAAGTTTGAAATTGAAATGATTAAAGATAAAAAGTTTAATGAAAACTTAGCAAATGATGTAAATGAATATTATAAGGAGAAGGTGAAATGATGAAAGATAAAAATGTAGTATTTATGGGAACTCCAGATTTTTCTGTACCCGTGCTTGAAATGCTTATTAAAAATGTTAATGTTATTATGGTAGTAACACAGCCAGATAAAGAAGTTGGACGTAAAAAAGAATTAGTTTCTAGTCCAGTTAAAATAAAGGCTTTAGAAAATAATATACCTGTATTTCAACCAATTAGAATTAGAAAAGATTATGACGCTTTAAAAAAACTTGATATTGATTTAATTGTTACATGTGCTTATGGTCAAATACTTCCTAAAGAAGTTCTTGATTTACCTAAGTATGGTTGTGTAAATGTTCATGCCTCACTTTTACCAAAATATCGTGGATCAGCTCCGATACAATGGTCACTTTTTAATGGTGATGACAAAACTGGAGTTACAATTATGTATATGGATGAAGGTATGGATACCGGGGACATTATAACTAAAGGAGAAATAGATATTTTAGATAGTGATAATGTTGGAACTCTTCATGATAAACTATCTGTACTTGGTGCCAAAACTTTAGAAAGTGTTCTTGCAAATTTATTTACTGATAATGTTAAAAGAGAAAAACAAGGTGATGACTTTACTTTAGCTCCGATGATTAAAAGAGCAGATGAAAGGCTAGATTTTAATATGACTGGTAAAGAAATAATAGGTAGAATTAAAGGTATGTGTCCTTGGCCTCTTGCTAACATTATGATTAATGATTTAGAAGTTAAAGTACTTGATGCAGAATTTGTTAAAAGTAATACAGAAAAAGCAGGTAGGATTATTTTTGAAAAGAAAAAAATGGGAATAACATGTAAAGACGGAATTATCTATTTGAAAATGATAAAACCAAGTGGTAAAAAAGTAATGAACATAGAAAGTTTTATAAATGGCATAGATAAAGAAAAATTTAAAGAGGTACAAATATGAAAAATGAATTTTTACAGTCAAAAGAAGGAAATGCATTTGTAAAGTTAGTTCTTTGGCTAATATTTATCGGAGTTTTATTTTTTGCTTTTGCTTTTCAAAAAAAGGATAATGTAAGTGAACCAAAAGATAATGAAGAAGAAACAAAAACATTTAAAAACATAGAAAATATGGAAAATGATATACTTCAAAAAAGTTTGAATTATGAATATATAATAAATGATAATGAAATAATTACCATTTACAATGGTATGAAATGTAATAATAAAGAAACATGGTATAAAGAAACTAGTGAAGGAATAACTAAATATCAAAAAGAAGATGGTAAAACATATAAAATAACTTTAAATGAAAAAGAAGAGTATAATGAAGAAGAAAATGATTTAAGTAAGTTATTTAATCTTTTGAAGGAATATAGTTATAATGAAGTTAAAAATGATACTGAAAGAGATATCAAATATAATTTAGGTACAATTGAAGTAAATATTAAAACCAATTTAGAAAACATTACAAATATTTTAGTTATTAAAGATAATATACGTTATGAAATGCAATTTACAAATATAGGAATTTGTGATAATATAAGTCTTGAAAATTAAGTTTTGTGAGGAAAATCATATATGAATAATAATAAGTTTAATTTTTTGATTACTAATTTTGTAACATTACTTAGAGTAATAGGCATTTTTGCCCTTATTCCAGTGTTTAAAATTTATGGCGGTCTTGCAACATTTATGCTTTCTGCAAGTTGTTTTTTGACTGATTGTATTGATGGTTTGATGGCTAGAGGCTTAAAATCATCAACTTTTTTTGGTAGTTTATTTGATGCCTTAAGTGATAAAGCTTTTTTAGTAGTCAATATGATTTTACTTATGAGTATATCCCCGCTTGCTATTATTCCAGTATTTTTTGAACTTGGTATTGCGTATACACAAAGTGTTAAATACAATAAAGGTATGAATATAAAGTCAAATAAATTTGGTAAAGTAAAAATGTGGGTAGCAGGTATTGTTATTTCCTTATCATATCTTTTAGTGGATAAAACATTTTTAGATTATTTAGGTTCCAGTTTAGCTATTAAAATAGATAATTTAAATGAAATAAAGTTATTTAGTGCTTTATTTATGCCTCTTGTATTAAGTGAAATATTAACTTTAGGTAGTTATGTAAAAGAGTATTTTGATGAAAATAAAAAAATGACACCAGAATTTATAAAGGTAAAAGAAGAGGAAGAAAAGAAAGTAGAAGAAGAAATAAGTAATGTTTCATTTAAAGAAATAATGTTTGAACATGAATATTATGAAAAATATAAAGATTATGGTAATTTAAAATTAGTTAGAACATTATCTAAGAAAAATAGGTGATTATATGAAAAATATTTTTGGTTTAACACGTGAAGATTTAGAAGAATATTTTCTAAGTATAGGTGAGAAAAAATTTAAAGCAACTCAAGTTTTTGAATGGTTATATATTCATAAAAAATGGAATATAAATGAGTTTAGCAATATAAAAAAAGATATTCAAAATAAATTAAGTGAAGATTTTAGTACTGATTTTATTAAGATTGAAATTGTAGAAGAAGGACCTTTAGTAAAAAAGTTTTTATTTAGGCTTTTAGATGGTGAAAAGATTGAAGCAGTTTTGATGGAACATGATTATGGTTTATCAGTTTGTGTTTCCAGCCAAGTTGGTTGCAATATGGGGTGTCGTTTTTGTGAGTCTGGAAGGCTTAAAAAGGTGAGAAACTTAGAGGCTTATGAAATAGTTGAACAAATCCTTCTTATTGAAAAGTACATTGGTAAAAGAATTGATAGCGTTGTAATGATGGGCATTGGTGAGCCTTTTGATAATTACGATAATATTATTAAATTTATTAAAATTATAAATGATGCTAAAGGCTTAGCTATTGGAGCCAGACATATTACAGTATCTACTTGTGGTTTAGTACCAAAAATTAAAGAATTTAGTGATTTAGACTTACAAGTTAACTTAGCTTTATCGCTTCATGCACCATCTGATGAAATAAGAAATAAGATTATGCCTGTCAATAAAGCGTATAGTGTTGACACAGTTATACAAGCAATTAAGGACTATATTGCAAAAACTAATAGACGAGTGACTATAGAATATGTTATGCTTAATATGGTTAATGATAAAAAAGAAGATGCCATAGAGCTTGCAAAATTATTACGAGGTATGAATGTATATGTAAATTTGATCCCATATAATGAAACAAACAATATAGATTTTGCAAAAAGTGATAAAAAAAGAATAGATATATTTTATGAAACACTTAAAAATAATGGTATAAATGTAACTGTTAGACGTGAGTTTGGTGGAAACATTAAAGCTGCATGTGGACAGTTAAGAAGCGAGAGTGATTAAAAAGTGAAAGCGTTTTATTTAACTGATACAGGAAGAGTTAGAGAACATAATGAAGATAGTGTAACAATTTTAAAAAATATAAGTGGTGAATACCTATGTGTTGTTGCTGATGGTATGGGAGGACACCGAAAAGGAGAAGTAGCTAGTGCCTTAACTGTTGCACATTTAGGTAAAAGATTTACAGAAAGCGCATCAATAGGTACTAAAATAGATGCTGTTAATTGGCTTTCTGATAATATTGCGGAAATTAATAAAGAAATTCTTGATTATGGTGAAGAAAATGAAAATTCCAAAGGACTTGGTACAACAGTTGTAGCTGCTATTGTAACTAAAGAGTTTTTAATATTTGCGAGTATTGGTGACTCATCTGGTTATGTTATGAAAAACAAAAAATTACACAGAGTAACTAAACCGCATACACTAGTTAATTTACTTGTTGATGCTGGAGATTTAACACCTGAGCAAGCTTTAAATCATCCAAAGAAAAATGTTTTAATGAAAGCTTTAGGTGCTGCAGAAAAATGTGAACCAGATATTTTTGATGTCGATAATGGTAGTAATGAAGTGTTTTTATGTAGTGATGGTCTAACAGGAATGCTTAGTGATGAACAAATTGAAAAAGTGTTAAATGAAGATGGCTTAAATGTTGAAGAAAAAGTTGTAAAACTTATAAAGAAATGTAATGCTAGAGGGGGAAATGATAACATATCAGTTGCATATTTAGTTAGAGAAAGTGGTGATATAGCATGATTATGAAGGGGCAAAAAATTAGTGATAGATACCAAATAATCAAATCAATCGGTGAAGGTGGAATGGCTAATGTTTATTTAGCTTATGACACTATTTTAGATAGAAATGTAGCAGTTAAAGTTTTACGTGGTGATTTAGCAAATGACGAAAAGTTTGTTAGACGTTTTCAAAGAGAAGCTTTATCAGCGAGTAGCTTATCTAATCCAAATATTGTAGAAGTTTATGATGTTGGTGAAGATAATGGTGAATATTATATTGTCATGGAATATGTTGAAGGTAAGCATTTAAAGGCACTTCTTAAAAAACGTGGTAAACTTACAGTTCCTGAAGTAATTGACATAACACTACAAATAACTAATGGACTTAGTGTTGCTCATGACTCATACATTATCCATAGAGATATAAAACCTCAGAATATTCTTATACTTGAAAATGGTATGATTAAAATAACAGACTTTGGTATAGCAGTAGCTATGAATGCTACACAACTTACGCAAACAAATTCGGTAATGGGAAGTGTTCATTATCTTCCACCAGAACAAGCAAGTGGCAAAGGGGCAACACTTCAAAGTGATATATACTCAATTGGTATTTTAATGTATGAACTTTTAACGGGTAAACTTCCATTCCGCGGAGATAATGCCGTAGAAATAGCACTTAAGCATTTGAAAGAACCAATGCCAAGCATCAGAGATGAAATTCCTGATATACCTCAAAGTGTAGAAAATATTATTTTAAAAGCAACAGCTAAAAATCCTAAAAATAGATATAGTGATGCTAGAGAAATGCATGAAGATTTAAAAACTTGCTTAGATGAATCCAGAGCTAATGAACTTAAGATAACATTTAAATATCCTGAAAATGATTATGATGATACTAAACTATTAAAAACAGTAAAACCAGAAAAGAAAAAAGAAATTAGTAAAGAAAAGGTTGGTGAAGAAGTAGTGGCCAAAAAAACTAAAACAAATGATAGTCAAAATAAGATGCTTATTACTTTAGCTAGTGTATTTGTAGGTCTCGTAGTAATTATTACAACAATATTTGTTCTTATTCCTAAAATAACATCATCAAAACAAGCTGCAGTGCCTGATGTAACAAATTATACAGTAACTGAAGCTATTAAAGCCCTTCAAGATGCTGGCTTTGTAGTTTCAGATGAACAAAGAGAAGAAGCAAATGAAAATGTTGAAGAAGGCAGAGTTTCTAGAACATCACCAGCTATAGGAAGCATAAGAAAAGAAGGAACAGAAGTAATTATTTATCGATCACTTGGTGATGTTAAAGTTGCAATTGAAGACTATACAGGAAAAAATGCATCAGAAATAAAAGGCAAACTTGAAGCATTAAAATTACAAGTAATTATAAGTAAGAAAGATATAAATAGTGATGAAGCTAGTGATTATAAAGAAGGAATTATAATTGAACAATCTATAGCTGCGGGTGAAAAAGTATCTGAAGGAAGTTCAATAACATTATACGTTCCAAAACTTGATAATAAATATCCAGATTTTGTTGCTGATAATTATAGTGTATCAGAAGTTGAAGATTTCTGTAATGAATATGGTGTTAATTTAACAAAACAAGAAGTTGAAACTACTGAACATGCTGCAGGAACTATTTTCTATCAAAGTAGAGCTGCCGGAACAACAGTTGTAAGTGGTGCTAAACTTACTATAAAAATTGCTAAAGAACCAAGTGGAAATACAGAAAATCCAGATGATGGTGGACTTGACTAATGATCGAAGGTAGAATAACAAAACAAATAAGTAACCAATATAGAGTTACAGCTAGTGGAAAAGATTATGTTTGTGGTGCTAGGGGAAAGTTCAGAAATTTAGGACTTTCCCCTTTGGTGGGTGATATAGTTAAAATAGATGAGAAAACTTTAACTATTGAAGAAATACTTCCTAGAAAAAATGAACTTGATAGACCTGTAGTTAGTAATGTTGATATTGCTTTAATAGTAACAAGTGTTAAAAAACCAGATTTATCACTTAGTTTACTTGATAAAGAATTATCTGTAGTTTTAGCAAATAATATTAAACCTGTTATATGCCTAACTAAACTTGATTTACTTTCTAAAAAAGAATTAAAGGAACTAAAACCTTTAATAAAATATTATAAAAAAATAGGTATTCTAGTAACTGATAATAACCATTTAGGTAAATTAAAAAAAATACTTAAAAATAATTTAGTAGTTTTAACAGGTCAAACTGGAGCAGGTAAATCAAGTTTACTTAATAAATTAGATAAAAAATTAAATTTAGAAACTAAACCTATAAGTGATGCTTTAAATCGAGGAGTACATACTACAAGACACACGGAAATATATAAAATAGGTAAAATATATTTTGTGGATACACCAGGTTTTTCAGCATTAGACTTAAAGAATATAGATAGTGAAAAATTAAAAGAAACATTCTTAGAATTTAGTAAATATAATTGTGATTTTAAAAATTGTAATCATTTAAAAGAAAAAGGATGTAAAGTAATTGATGCAGTATCTAAAGGAGAAATACTTCCTTCAAGATATATCAATTATACAAGATTTATAAAGGAGTGCCATGAAAATAACCGTAAGTTATATAAGTAGTTTATATGATATAAAAAAAACAATAGATTTAATTAATGAGACTGATGCAGATGGCTTACATGTTGATTTAATGGATGGGGTTTATGCTGGAACTAAAAACTTTGATATAGATTATCTTCAAGAAATATTTAAAGATAATACTAAACCAATGGATATTCATATGATGGTAGATAGACCTAGTAAATACTTAGATAAAATACTTTTGTTGTATCCAGATTGTGTATATATTCATCCTAAAACTGAACCGGGAGCACTTGGAATATTAAATGAACTATCTTATCATGAAGTAAAAAGAGGAATTGCTATAAATCCAGATGAAAATATTAAAGATTTTGCTCATTATATTCCTTATGTAGATAGAGTACTTTTAATGAGTGTTGTGCCAGGTAAAGGTGGTCAAAAATTTTTAGAAGAAACAGAGAAGCGTCTTAAAGAATTACTATCTTATAAAAATGAAAATAACTTTGAAATTTATATAGATGGTGGCATCAATGATAAAACAATAAAGAAAGTATTAGATGCAGATGGTGTAGTTTCAGGTTCATTTATTTGCAAGTCAAAAGATTTTGAAAAACAAATAGAAAAATTAAAAAAATCATGTTAAAAAAAATACAAACTCAAGTAGAAAAATGCTTGAGTTTTATTTGTTAACCATGATAAAATATTATTACATGGAGGCTTAAATGTACGCAAAAGTTATCATAGAATATAGCATAAAAAAATTAGATAAAGAATTTATATATATGATTCCAAATGACCTTTGGGGCATTCTTAAAGTGGGAATGAAAGTAATGGTTCCTTTTGGTCATCAAGAAGTTGTTGGCTTTGTAACTGATATTTTAGATTCTATACAGGATATATCATATGAAATTAAATATATTACAAGTATTGCGGATGAAAAATTAGTTTTAAATAAAGAACTAATGGATTTAGGTAAGTATTTATCTGAAAATACATTATGTACATTGATTACTGCGTATCAAACAATGCTCCCTTCTAGTTTAAAAGTAAAAAAACAAAAAACTAATTATGATTTATATGATGAATTCATATTTATTAAAGATAAAGAAAAAGCTTTAGAATACAAAAATACATATCAAAATAAAAGAAAAAGTCAAATAAAAATAATTGATGAGTTACTAGAAAATGGTAAAGCTCTAAAGAAAAATTATAGTTTATCACTAGTTAAATCATTACTTGAAAATGGTATTTTAGATATAGAAAAGGTACAAAAATATCGAATTAATAAAGAAACAAGTAATATAAAGAAAGAACTTACTGATGATCAGAATAAAGTATTTTTAAAAGTTAAAGAGTCATTTGGAAAGTATGAACCATTTTTGCTTTATGGTATAACAGGTTCTGGAAAAACTGAAGTTTATATAAAATTAATTGAAGAAATTATAAATCTTGGCAAAACGGGAATTGTACTTGTTCCAGAGATTAGTCTGACACATCAAATTGCTAAAAGATTTTATGAAGCTTTTGGAAGTGATGTTGCTATTTTACATAGTTCTTTATCTCAAGGTGAAAAATATGATGAATATTTAAAAATATACCGCGGTGAAGTTCATGTTGTGGTAGGCACTCGAAGTGCTATATTTGCTCCGCTTCAAAATTTAGGTATTATAATTATTGATGAAGAAGATGCAAGTAGCTATAAACAAGATAATAATCCAAGATATCATGCCAGAGATATAGCGATGTACCGAGGAAAATATAATAATATTCCTGTTGTGCTTGCAAGTGCAACACCTTCTTTAGAGAGTAAAGCCAGAGCAGATAAAGGGGTTTATACGTTACTTACTTTAAAAAAAAGAGTGGGCACTGCCATATTACCAAAGATACATATAGTTAATATGGAAGATGAAATGAAAAAAAGAAATATGATATTTAGTGATTTACTTATTTCTAAAATGAAAGAAAAAATATCTAAAAATGAACAAATTATTTTGCTTCTAAATCGAAGAGGTTTTTCAACTTTTATTACATGTAGTAATTGTGGTTTTACATATAAATGTCCATCATGTGATATAACTTTAACATACCACAAAAGTACTAACAATTTAATATGTCATTATTGTGGCTATCAAAAGAAATGTGAAGATATTTGCCCAGAATGTCGTGAAAAGGCTTTAAATTATTATGGCCTTGGGACTGAAAAACTTGAAGAAAAACTAAAAGAATTAATGCCTAGTGCAAGCATTGTTCGAATGGATCAAGATACAACAAGAAATAAAGGTGCTCATGAAAAAATAATTGAAGATTTTAAAAATGAAAAATATAATATTTTACTAGGAACACAAATGATTAGTAAAGGATTAGATTTTCCAAAAGTAACTTTAGTTGGAGTTATAAATGCTGATACTACATTAAATATTCCTAATTTTAAAGCAAGTGAGAATACTTTTTCTCTTCTTCATCAAGTCGCAGGTAGAAGTGGCAGAAGTACAACACCTGGTGAAGTTATTATTCAAACATTTAATCCCGATAATTATGTGATAAAATGTGTCCAAGAAAATAGTTATGATAAATTTTATCTTCATGAAATGAACTTTAGGCAAAAACTTAAATATCCACCATATTTTTATTTAGTGAGTTTAAAAGTGATAGGTAAAGATTATCAAAATACAATTGAAACCAGTAAAAAAGTTAAAACTTACTTAGATAAAAATCTAAATGATGTAATTGTTCTTGGACCAACAACTGCTCAAGTATTTAAATTTAATAATGAATACCGAATGCAAATAATATTAAAATATAAAAAGTGTGATAATTTAAGGAAATGCTTGAAAGAACTAGATAATTTGTTTATAATGAATAAGGATATTAGATTAGAAATGGATTTTAATCCAATTAATATTTAAGACTTAAGAAAGGGTGAGTTTAGATGAAAAATTTAAGTCGTATTTTATGGGGTATTGTTTTGGTAGTTATTGGTGTTATCTGGGGCTTAAACAGAACCGGAGTAACAGACATTAACATATTCTTTGATGGTTGGTGGACACTTTTTATTATTGTGCCAAGTGCTATATCTTTAGTAAATCCTAAAAATAATGGAAAAGTATCATCTGCGATATGTTTGGTTATTGGTATTTTTCTTCTTTTAGGTAGTTTAGACGTATTTGATTTTGACATTCTATGGGAAATTTTATTACCAGTAATCGTAGTTATCATAGGTTTATCCCTAATATTTGGAAATAAGGCTAAAACCATTGTTAAAGAAAAAATAGATAATGCTGATTTTTCAAATACTGAAGTAATAACTGCTACATTCGGAGAACAAAATATTAATAAAGCTGGAGAAAAGTTTGAAAAAGCTAATTTAGATGCTGTTTTTGGTTCTATTAAATTAGACTTAAGAGATGCTGATTTAAAAAATGAAACTTATATTAAAGCAAGTGCTATCTTTGCAGGTATAACAATTCTCGTTCCAAAAGATGTAGAAGTAAAGATTAAATCTACACCAATATTCGGCGGAGTAACAAGTGAAGGCTTAGATGAAAAAACAAATAAGACTGTAAAGAAAACAATTTATGTAGATGGTTTTGCCTTATTCGGAGGCATTGAAATAAAATGAATGAAACAACTCATAGGCTAATTAAAGCTTTTGCAATATGTTTAGCAATATTTATAATTGTAAGCATAATAAATACTATTGTTTATTTTGCATCAAATATATTTTCAGTTAATAATGATATAAATATGAATGAAAACTATTCCAGTGAAATAAAGAATATTAAAATTGATATGGGAACATCTAACTTAATTATTAAAAAAGGAGATACATTAAATGTAATTGCAGATAATGTAAGTAAAAGATTTAAAGTAAATGAAGAAAGTGATACTTTAACTATTAAAGAAAAAAGTGTAAATGTTTTTAGAAACAAAAGCATTAGTAAAGTAATAATTACTATTCCAAATAATTTAAAAGATTTAAATATTGATTTCGGTGCTGGAAAGCTTGAAATTAGTGATATAGACACAAGTAGATTTAACTTAGATCAAGGAGCAGGTAAAGTAATTATCAATAATTTAATTTCTGGTAAAACAGATATTGATGGTGGAGCAGGTGAGCTTAATATTAAAAGTTCAGTACTAGAAGATTTGGATTTAGACATGGGAGCTGGAAAATTTTATTTTAGTGGTAGTTTACATGGTGATAATAAAATAGAACAAGGTATTGGAGAATTAATACTTGATTTAAATGATAATGATTATACTATTAAAGCAAGTAAAGGCCTTGGTAGCATAACTATTAATGGAGAAGACTATTCAAAGGATGCATCAGTGGGTGAAGGTGTAAATGACATCAAGATAGATGGTGGTATTGGAAGTATTATAATTAATACAAATAAGTAAAGCTAAATTTGGTTTTACTTTTTTTAAAATATTTGTTAAAATTGTTGTGAGGAAGTGTAATTTATGAATAGATGGGTAAAAGTTTTATTAGTAACGGGGATTAGTTTTTTATTGTGTTTAATATTTTTTTCTTTATTATCAAATTTTAATATTGATAATAAAATGCATGAAAATTTGAATATGCTTGCGTTAGTTCTTTCTATATGTCTTTCTTTAGTAATAGTAAATGCAATATCAAGAAAAAGAGAAGAAGTTATTGAAGTTAATAGTGAAAAGGTAAAAGAAATTGAAGAACTTAATAAAGATTTCAAAAAAATAAGTAGTAAAAAACATAATGTTTTAGAAAGAGAATATTCAAGGAAAAGTTTAGATAGAGTTAATGGTGATGATGTAATAAAATATCATATCGAAAATGATATTAAAGGCCTTAGAACAGATATCGAAAATTCAATATACAATATTTCTTTGCTTGATGAATATGAGAAAAATGTAGCAAAGATATTAGAACAAGAATCTATAAATAACACTAAATATTCTGATAAAAAATATAAAAGAATAGAAAATATTGTGTTAGATAAAGTAATATATACCAAAAAAGACTTTTTAATAAGAGTCAGTTTAGAAGTATATTATAGAAGTAATGGTGGTAGAATTAATGAAAGCAGAAATGGCTTTAGAAACTATGACGAGCTATTAGAACTTTATAAAGAATGGGAAAATGGAAATAAGTATGAAGTAACTAAAAGGCAAGAAAGAAAAATTATGAATGATGATATCAGATACAATGTTTTAAAAAGAGATAATTTTACTTGTCAAAAATGTGGAATAACATCGAAAGATGGTGCAAAACTTGAGGTTGATCATATTATTCCGTTATCCAAAGGTGGAAAGACTGTCATGAGTAATTTACAAACTTTATGTGATAGATGTAATAGTGGAAAAAGTGATAAAACTAAAGAAGATTTTGAAACTAATGATGTTTGTCCAAGATGTGGAGGGACATTGGTTAAAAGAAGTGGAAAATATGGTGCCTTCATGGGATGCAGTAACTATCCAAAATGTAGATATATTAAAAAATAGTTTAGAAGTAATGTAAAGTTACTTCTTTTTAGTTGCAATAATATTATAATAAAAGTATAATGAATATATGAACAGATATTCATATAAGGAGATAGTATGGAAGATATTAAAATAATTAATGAATTAAGTGAGTTCTTTAAAGTATTTAGTGATACAACAAGACTTAGAATACTTGAAGTATTGCTTCAAAAAGAAACTTCTGTTGGTGATATATCAAACAAAATAAAAGTAAGTGCATCTGCGGTATCTCACCAGTTAAGTTATTTACGAAACACTAATTTAGTTAAAACTAGAAAAGAAGGACAAGTAATATATTATAGTATTGCTGATAATCATATTAAAGTAATAATAGAATGTGGACTTGAACACATTAAAGAAGGAATAAAACTATGAAAAAAATAAATGAAGATTTAATTAGAATAATAATTAGTATTATATTACTAGTATTAGGAATGATTTTTAATGAAAATATATACCTTTTAGTAATAAGTTATGTTTTTATTTCTAAAGAAGTTTATTTTAATGCTTTTAAAAACATTAGAGAAGGAAAAATATTTGATGAAAACTTTCTTATGATTATAGCAACTTTAGGAGCTTTTTATATTGGTGAGTATCCAGAAGCTGTTTTAGTCATGTTATTATTTTCAATTGGTGAATATTTATCAGATTTAGCAGTAGATAACTCTAAAAAAGCAATAGTAGAATTAATGGATTTAAGAAGTGATAAAATAAATTTGAAAGATATTGGTGTTACAGATGTAAATAATGCAAATATTGGAGATATTTTTGTAGTAGCACCTGGTGAAAAGGTTGCCCTTGATGGAATTATAATAAAAGGTGAAAGCCACTTAGATACATCGAGCTTAACTGGTGAAACAGTGCCACGTGCAGTTTATAAAAATAGTGAAGTCTTAAGTGGCACAATAAATTTAGAAGGAGTACTTGAAGTAAAAGCAACAAAAACATTTGAAACAAGTACTGCTAGTAAAATAATTGAAATTTTAGAAAAATCTGAAGAAAAGAAAACTAAAACTGAAAAGTTTATTACTAAGTTTTCTAAAGTTTATACTCCGATTGTAGTCCTTCTTGCCATTTTAATTATTATTATTCCCACCATTTTAGGGGGTAATTTTAACACATGGTTATATAGAGCCTTAGAAATGCTTGTTATTTCTTGCCCATGTGCTTTAGTTATATCAGTTCCTTTAGGTTATTTTTCTGGCATAGGTAAATGTAGTAAAGAAGGTATACTTGTTAAAGGAAGTAATATACTAGATGATTTAGTAAATATAGATACTATTATATTTGATAAAACTGGTACAATTACAGAAGGAGTATTTGAAGTAACAAAGATATTTAGTGTAAATAATAAAGATGTTGAGCTATTAAAGCTTGCAGCAGAAGCAGAAGCTAATTCTAATCACCCAATTGCCTTATCTATTAAGAAAGCTTATGGAAAAGAAATTAAAAGTAAAATAACTAATGCTAAGGAAATAAGTGGAGCAGGGATAAGTTGCATTATTGGTAAAGATAATATTTTGGTGGGTAATAAAAAATTATTAAAATATAACAAAATAGATGTAGAAGAAAATAAAGAACTAGGTACAATTGTATATGTTGCTAAAAACAAAAAGTTACTTGGGTATATAGTAATAAGTGATAAAATAAAGACAAATGCTAAAGAAAGCTTAGATAAACTAAGAAACGATGGTATAAATAATTTAATAATGTTATCTGGGGATGCTGAAGAAGTAGTAAATATTATTTCAAAAAAGTTAAATTTAGATAAAGCTTATGGTAATTTACTTCCACAAGATAAGGTGAATATTTTAGAAGAATATAAAATGAAAAATAAAACGGCTTTTGTTGGTGATGGAATAAATGATGCTCCGGTTATAAAATGTGCAGATGTTGGTATAGCTATGGGAGGAATAGGTAGTGATGCTACAATTGAAGCTAGTGATATAGTTTTAATGAAAGATGATTTAAGTAATCTTGCTGATGCTATCAAAATAAGCAAAATAACAAAGAAAATAGTATTGTCTAACATTATATTTGCTATTATGTTTAAAGTTATTATGTTAATACTTGCAATTTTAGGTATAACACCAATATGGCTTGCTGTATTTGCAGATGTCGGAGTAACTATAATATCTGTGTTTAATAGTTTAAGAATATTTATAAAGAGAATATAAGTATTCTTTTTTTTGACAAAATTTCACAAAAATATCATTTTTATATTTACAAGACATAAATTATATAGTATAATTTTATTACGTCATTGAGATGTAAAGAAAAAAAATAAAAAGAAATTTTCAAAAAACTATTGCAAAACTTAAAAAAATAGTGTAAAATGAAAAAGGTTTTGTTAGTGGGCTTGTAGCTCAGCTGGTTAGAGCGCACGCCTGATAAGCGTGAGGTCGGAGGTTCAAGTCCCCCCAAGCCCACCATTAATATGGCCCGTTGGTGAAGCGGTTTAACACACATGCCTTTCACGCATGCATACATGGGTTCAAATCCCGTACGGGTCACCAATTTTGATTATAACTCCGTAGTAGGAGTTTTTATTTGCAATAAAGGAGTTGTATTATGATATATTGCTATGATAAAAGAATTATAAAAAATGA
This sequence comes from uncultured Mycoplasmatota bacterium, assembly GCA_900551525.1. Taxonomy (GTDB): domain Bacteria; phylum Bacillota_I; class Bacilli_A; order RF39; family UBA660; genus Onthocola_B. The sequence continues at coordinate 6,789 of URWD01000012.1, read as the reverse complement.
AGATATTATTAAAGAAATTAACAATGTTAGAAAAAAATACCCTGTAGTTTTATATGATGAAATTACCGATAATTTTTACAATTTAAAAGGAAAAGTTTGTTCTATCAAGGGACAAAGAGTTTTTCCTAGAACTGGTGCCTTACAAGTTGAAATTATTATAAATGCTATTGAAAGTAAAGGTGGTATACCGATTAATAATATAGATATGGTAAATAAAGTTGAACTTTGGCCTTTATATATTAAAACTAATAGAGATGTTTTAGTATTTGAAGGAAGAGAATTATTAAAAGAAGAAAATATTAGATATTTAAAAGAGATATTTGGAGAAAAAATGTTTATTAAAACTGTTGAAAAAAATTTTGTAGGAGTTATTAATCCAAATATTTTAGAAAGAACTAATTGTAATTTTTGTAAAGCTTTAAGGATTCATGAAAATGAACTATTTATAGTAAGCACTTTTGTAGATATTAAAGAAGATAAAATAGGTACTAAAGAATATAGATGTGTTGTTATTGATGGTAAAATATATAATATATCAAGATTAACTTTTTGTCAAAACCATAAAATTGAAAATAAAGTGCTGGATTTTGCTTTAAATATTGTTAAAAACTATCCAGGTACTTATGTTGTGGATTTAATGGAAGATTCTAATGGACTTATTGATATCGTAGAATTTAATCCAATCGAAGCATCAGGAATGTATTTGTATAATTCTATATGTGATAAGTCACTTGATTTAAAGCATGATAATGTAGATTTAGATAAAAAGATAATTGATGCTGAAGTCATAAAACCAGTTTTAAATTCTAGATGTAAATGGAATAATTATGGCATGTTTGCATCCGATCTTAGAAGCATTTGCATGATTGGAGAAAGAGGCGCTTTATTTTTCTCAGATTCATTTGATGATACTAATTTATATGGTTATGAAACTGAAAGTCTTAAACTTTCAAGACAATTTGAACCAATTAATGATTTGTAAACAAAAAAACTTCCATAAATTTGGAAGTTTTTTAATTGCTTAAATGGCGGAGTAGAGAGGATTTGAACCTCCGCGCCAGCATTCGCCGACCTAAATCCTTAGCAGGGATCCCTCTTCAGCCTCTTGAGTACTACTCCATAAGCTACTTCTATATTTTAATATAAAAGTAGACTCTTGTCAATTATCTAATGCAAAAATTTCTAATATTATCAATAAAATTTTGCATAACAGTCAAATAATCATCATTGTTATTACTATCTACATTAATCATTGACTTAACATCAATAGTTTTAGCTTTATAATCATTTACAATAGAATTTATATTATCTGTATAGTTATTATCTAATACAAATATTGTTGTATAAGTTTCTTTCTTAAAATTATTCTTTATTGAATTAAGTGTTCCTTCGGTTAAAGTTTCTTCATCTAAAGATACAATATTAAATCCATAATTTTCTAAAAATTTAAAAGTATTATCACTAACTACCAAAGTATTTGTACCTTTACTTTGTGCTTCTTTACCAATTGCCCTTAAGTCAGCATCTTTTATAGATAAAATTTCTGATAAATCATTATATTTTTTATCTACATATTCTGATATAATTTTACTTTCTAGGTATTCTTTTAAATAATCTTTGATGTTTTTAGCAAGCATTAAATAGTTATTTGGACTCATCCATAATTCTTTAATACCATAAGTATATGAAAGTCCATTTGAAACATCTATGATAAGAAGATTTCTATTTTTATTAATTAAGTTTTTAGTTATAGTCTTTTCATTACTTAAACCATTATAAATAAATAAATCTCCTTTAGCATAATTTTTTATTTGTTTATCCGTAAGTTCATAAGTTGTAACATCTGCACCAGCTGGGTAAATACTTTCAATTGTTGAATAATCTTTGTACATAAACTCTGTTAAGTACTTGATTGGATAAATCGTAGTATAAATTGTAGCATTTTCTAAATTATCCTTTTTTAAACTACAACCTGTTAGTAAAAATAAACTAAGTATTAATAAAAATATTTTTTTCATAAATTTTTCCCTTCCTTTTTAAGTTCATCGTAACCAAATTTACCAAATGGATTACATTTAAATATTCTTTTTATGCCAATAATTAAGCCCTTCCATAAACCATAAGCTTCTAGTGCCTCAATCATATACTCACTACAAGTCGGAGTAAAGCGGCACATACTATGACTATGAAGAGGTGTAACTTGATATCCACGTATCAAATAAATGATTAATTTTTTCAAATATATCACCTTTATAAATTGTACTATAAAATTATTAGTTTGTAAATGTTTTCAAATTAGAAAAAATTTGTTATAATGGTATAGAAATGGATATGATATTATGAAATTTTTAGAAAAGATGGGTATTAAAATCAACAATGAAGAACTTTTGAAGACTGCTCTTACACATAGTAGTTATTCAAATGAACATAATTGCGATAACTATGAAAGACTCGAATATTTAGGTGATGCTATACTCGAAGCTGTAACTAGTGAATATCTTTATTTAAATACAGATTATAAAGAAGGAGAAATGACTAAAATTCGTGCAAATTATGTTTGTGAAAAAGCTTTAGCATGTTATTCTCGTGATATTGGTATTGATAAATGTATTAGACTAGGGCATGGGCAAATTCATAATTTAAATGATACAATTATTGCCGATGTTTTTGAAGCCGTTGCAGCAGTGATTTATCTTGATCAAGGTTATGATGTTGTTAAAAAGTATTTGGATGATATAATTATTCCCTATATAAAAGAGAAAAGAGATTTTAATACAGATTATAAAACTATGCTTCAAGAAGCAGTACAAACAACAAGACGCTCACTTGAATATGTTTTATTAGATGAATATGGTGAAGCTCATGATAAGACATTTGAAATGGCAGTAAAAATTGATAATATTGTATATGGAAAGGGAATTGGCAAAAGCAAAAAAGAAGCAGAACAAAATGCAGCTTTAGATGCTTTGAAAAAAAGTGCGGTGAAATAGATGTATTTAAAAAGTATTAGAGCACAAGGCTTTAAGTCTTTTGCAGATAAATTAGATTTAGAAATAAATCCTGGTATTACTGGGATTGTTGGACCAAATGGTTCAGGAAAAAGTAATATTGTTGATGCTGTTAGATGGGTTTTAGGTGAACAATCTGTTAAGTCTTTACGTGGTCAAAATAATATGACTGATTGCATTTTTAGTGGAAGTGAGTCAAGAGAAGCTCAAAAAAGAGCTATGGTTGCTTTAGTTTTTGATAATAGTGATCATTATTTACATAGTGATTTTAAAGAAGTAGAGATAAAAAGAATTGTTTATTCAACTGGTGAAAATGAATATTTTATAAATAATGCTAGAGTCAGACTTAAAGATGTAACCGATTTATTTATAGATTCTGGTGCTGGAACAAATGCTTTTAATATCATAAGTCAAGGAAATGTCACAGATATTGTTAATTCAAAATCAAGTGACCGAAGAGTTATTTTTGAAAGTGCCGCTGGAGTTTTAAAATATAAAAAGCGTAAAGAAGAATCACTTAAAAAACTTGAAAAAACTGAAGAAAATTTAATGCGTATTAAACTTGTTATTGATGAACTTGCAACAACTGTTGAACCTTTGAAAGAACAAAGTATTGTGGCCAAAAAGTATTTAAATATAAAAGATGAACTTGAAAGTATAGATATTGCTTTAATTGCAAAAGATATAACAGATTTAAATCTTGAATATACTAAAATAACCGAAGAAATTAAAAATTTAAAAGAAAAATTGCTTACTTTAAAAGATAACACTGAAGATAGTAAATTAGAAACACTTAAGTTTAGAAGTTTAGAACTAGAAGAAAACTTAAATAAAAAGAAAGAAGAACTTTTAAAAGTAACAGAAAATTTAAGTGATTTAAATGGTGAAAAAAAACTTACTATTGAAAGACAAAAATATGAAGCAAATAATGATGTTTTGGAAAATAATTTAATTAAACTTAAAGAAAAAGAACTTGAATTAAATAAAAATATTACTCTTTGTGAAAGAGAAGTTTTAGATATTGAAAATAGTATAAATTCAGAAAGAAGCAAGGGAGAAGATGTAAAAAATAATTTGCTTGTTTTAAAGGTTAAGAAAAGTACAGCAAGTAATACCTTAATGGATACAAGTAAAGCTAAATTCTTACTTGAAAATAAAATTCAAATTTTAGAAAATAATATATTAAGTGCTGAATCTGCTCCAGTATCCGTACGAAATATTTTAAATAATCCAAGACTTCATGGTATTCATAACACAATTGGTAAACTTATAGATATTCCTGAAAAATATTTAGTAGCAACTGATATAGCATTAGGTGCAAGCAGTAACTTTTTAGTAGTAGATGATGAAAATGCTGCCTTAAATGCCATAGATTTCTTAAAAGATAGAAAACTCGGTAGAGCTACATTTTTCCCACTTAATGTTATAAAAGGAAAATATGTAAATAATGAAGTAATTGATAATATTAAAAATATTAATGGTTATATTGGCGTACTAAGTGATTTAATAGATTTTGAACCAAAATACCGAAATATAGTAGAAAACCAGCTTGGCCAAGTGGTAGTAGTTGATAATGAAAGAACTTTAAATATTATAGGTAAACTTATTAATTATAAATACAAGGTTGTATCACTTGATGGGGAAATACTTCATGTAGGTGGTTCTATTACCGGGGGTACAAGTAAGAAAAATACAATGTTAAACGAAAAGAATGAACTTAATAAACTTAAGGGCGAACTTCAAAAAATGGATATTAAAATTAAAGATTTAACAGATGAAGTAAATGATATTACCAATAATATGGAAGAACTTGAAGAAAGAGAAAATGTTTTAAATAAATATGTAATATTATTAAACGATGAATTATTTAATAAAAAGACAAATTTAAGTAGACTTAATGAAGAACATAAAAGTGTATTAAGTGAACTTGAAGGTATAAATGATATGAAGTCAAATAAACTTGATGATCATTTGATGAAATTAATGGAAAAAATAAATAATCTAAGTAAAACACGTGAATTAATTGAAAAAGATATTAAGTTAATTACTAAAGAAAAGAATGATTTAAATGATGAAATTAATATTTTAGATAAAAAACTTAGAGATAGTAGCAGTAGTTATAATATAGTAAATAATGAATTAAAGAGTAAAGAAGTTGCTTCAGGAAAATTAGAAGTTAAACTTGATAATTTACTTGGGGATTTAAATAATAATTATAATTTAACTTATGAAGCCGCATCATCAAGCTATACTTTAGAGATGGATGCTGATATAGCACGTGACCATGTATCTAATTTAAAAAGAGAATTAAATAAACTTGGTAATGTAAACTTGGGTTCAATCGAAGAATATGAAAGGATTTCTAAGAGATATGAATTTTTAACTAGTCAAAAATTTGATTTGGAAAGTGCATCTATGGAGCTTAAGGGCATTATTAAGGAAATGGATGATATAATGGTTGAAAAGTTTGCTAAATCATTTGAAAGTATTAAACAAGAATTTAGTAAAATATTTAAGATGATGTTTAAAGGCGGAAGAGGGGAACTTGCATTAAGTGATCCAGATGATTTACTTAATACAGGTATTGATATTATAGCTATACCACCAGGAAAGAAAATAAACTCACCAGTTGCCTTAAGTGGGGGAGAAAAAGCTTTAACAGCGATATGTTTACTATTTGCAATGCTTGAAGTTAAACCATCACCATTTGTCATTTTAGATGAAGCGGAAGCAGCACTTGATGAAGTAAATGTTGATATGTTTGGTAAATATTTAAGTGAAGAAAAGACTAGAAGTCAGTTTATAGTTATAACTCACAAAAAGAGAATGATGGAATATGCTGATTCATTATATGGTATTACAATGCAAGAGTCTGGTGTCAGTAAAATAGTTAGTGCAAAACTAGAAAATTAAGCCTAAAATGGGCTTTTTTTTCATAATTTGGGGTGAAAAATTTGACAAATGGTGTCGAACGTGTTATAATTTAACTCCAATGTGGAAATACTATGAACAATATGATAAATTTACACGAATTTGACAAAAATTGCAGTTTGTGGTATAATATAATTGTTCGAGTAATTAGGGGGTATGGAAAAATGAAAGGATACGTTTTAGAATACGTCTGTGAAAATGAATTTAAAAAACTAGAAAGAGCATTAAAAAAGTATAATATGTTAGCGTTTAAGAAATTAAACTTTGACTATTATCCAGCACTTAGAAATGGTAACTTTGTAGGTGAACTTATTTCTGTAAATAAGAAAAATGGCACAGAAACATATGAACTTAAATTACCAAGTGATAAGATGTTTGCTCAAATCCATGGTGAAGTTAAACTAGTTTACACAGTACACAAAAAAGATGAAGTAGTAGTTCTAGAAACTATTACACCATCAGATATTCTTTTAGAAGGTCATAGATCTGAACTTACAACATATAAAGGTATTATGATTTCTAAAGCTAACGCATCTAAAGATATGTTTAAAATTGATTTACTTAACATGTTACAAGATAAATAATTTAGTTTATAAAACTTAAGCTTCAGGGGGTTGCTTAAGTTTTTAAATTTTTGTGAAAAAAAGACTTGTCATAAACAAAAATGTGTGGTAATATTAATATTGTCATGGACCTCTAGCTCAGTTGGTTAGAGCCCTCGGCTCATAACCGAGTTGTCATAGGTTCGAGTCCTATGAGGTCCACCATTAATTTTGCAGGCGTGGCGGAACTGGCAGACGCGCTAGACTTAGGATCTAGTGGAATATTCCGTGGGGGTTCAAGTCCCTTC